>CAMLEQ010000031.1 GCA_946479015.1 uncultured Gemmatimonadota bacterium
TCTCCCGCGCGCCGAGCGCGCGCACGAGACGGCGATGGTTCCTCACACCGAGCTGCTTCTCGAGCCACGCGGGCGCCGCGAGCTCCGCGAGCCCCAATCCGAAGCTCGCGTAGCCGAGCCCCCGAGCCACCTGCTTGCTGGTCATGTGCCACCCTCCCGACATGGTGAAGTCCAGGGAGATCGGGAGGCAACGGATGTGCCCGAGCGGGGGAATCGCGCGCGCGATTCCCCCGCCGCGGACCGTCAGTGCGTCGTGAGCGAGTCCAGCGTGAGGCGATAGCTGTCGCTCTCGGAGTCGTAGCGCACGCCGTAGCTGCGCGGGTACAGCCCGGCCGTCTGGAACGCCTCCGGCTGCTTCACCGGCGCGCTCGCATCGGGGTGGCTCTCCAGATACGCCTTCGTGACCATGGGCTCCACGAACACCATCTCGCCATGATAGAACCCGTAGATGAACGTGTGGTCGAACGGGTGCCCGTGGAACTCGGCGGCGAGCGTGTCCGCCCAGTGCACGCCCATCATCGGCACCGCGAACACCTGCGAGGCGTAGTCCTGCGGGACGTTCGCCGCCGGCACCGTGGTGGTGTCCGGGCCGCCGGCGATCGCCATCTGCTCGGAGAGCGGGATGTCGTAGAAGTGAAAGTCGAAGTGCGGCACGCCGTAGATCTGCGCCGGCTCGTGCCCCTGCGGGTTCCAGTCGAGCGTGGCGTGGTCCCACGGCGGGACGGCGACGTTCGCCGGCATCTGGAGCTGCCACTCGCTCACCGTGTCGGGGAGCCCGGCGAGCGCATCGGCGCTCAGCTCGATGCCGACGGAGACGGGAGTGTCCCCCTGCTCCAGCACGAACGTGTGCGCCGTCCCATCGCCCACGGCGACGGCGGCGCCGTCGACCTTCGTGGGCGCCGAGGGCGCGGTGGAGTCGCTGCCGCACCCCGCGGCCAGGGCGACGAGGAGCGCGATGCCGAATGCACGAGGCGTGAGATGGCCCAGCGGGTGACGTGCGACCAACGGTTGCATGCCTGCATCCTCCAGGTGATGACGACGAGTGTGGTGACTGTCCCATGAATGGACGTCCCATACGACCGTGCGTTCTCACGCCGGGGCGAGCTCGACCGGGTGCGGCCCCTGGTCTTGCGCGGCCGCTGCCGGCGCCATATATTCGAACCGCAATTCAAAAACAATGTATCCGAGCGTCCTCCCAATGGAGGCGCGACACGGCGGCTCTGCTCCCGCCGCTTCCCTATTCGAGGTGCCCCGATGGCGGCAAAGACAGGCGCGCACCGGCGCGTCAAACGGTGGGAACGAAGGCCCGATGAGCGGGCCGACGCACTGCTCGATGCGGCGCTGCGCGTCGTCGCCGAGCGCGGCTACAAGCGCACGCGGCTCGAGCAGATCGCGGAGGCGGCCGGCGTGTCGGTGGGGACGGTCTACTACTACTTCGACAACAAGGAAGATCTGCTGGTGCAGGCGGTGCGCAGCCGCTTCCGTGCGGTATTCGCCGAAACGGAGGCCGTCGTCGCCGGGATGAAGGAGCCCGCCGCGGTGAAGCTGCGGTACGTGCTGCGCACGGGCTGGCGATACTGGGTCACGCCGGAGTTCGGCCAGATCTTCCGGGTGATGATCGGCGAGATCGGCCCCGCGTTTCCCGATCTCCTCCAGGCGTGGGCCACGGCCGGCCCCCTGCACGGCTGGGCCCTCGTCGCTCGGCTCATCGGCGAGGGAGTCGCGTCCGGTGAGTTCCGCCCGGACGCCGACGCCGCCGTCATGGCCCGCGCGGTCACCTCCGCCCTCATGCTGCAGGCGCTGTTGCACGTGCACCTGAACTTCCAGGCGTTCGCGCCGATGGACGTGGACCGCATCTTCGATTCGACCGTCGAGGGGTTCTTCACGAGCCTCCGCATCACCGGCCACCCGAGCGGCCGCGGCGCGCAGTAAGCGCCGTCCGCCCTCCCTACCCCGACTTTCACGAGCTCACACCGGCGGGCATTCGTCGCGCACCGTATTCTAATTTTCATTCAAATACAGAGAGCCCGATCATGATTCACTTCGACCAGGATCCAGGCTGGCGGCCGGCGCCGCGAACGGGCGCGCCCCCGGCACGTGGCCGGCGCGTCGCCGCCGCCTTCGCCGTCGCCGTTCTCTGCCTCCCGCTCGCCTCGCTGCGGGCGCAGGACAGCGCGACGGCGGGTGGCAGCCGCCATCTCCGGCTGAGCGACGTGCTCGCGGCGGCACGGGCGCACGGTCCGGCGGTGGATGCCGCGCGCGCGCTCACGCGGGAGTCCGAGCTCCACGTCAGGGAGAGCAGCGCCGCCCTCCTCCCGCAGATCGGAGCGAGCGCCTACGTGCTGAATCGATCCTACAACCGGCAGTCGCTCGGCCTCCCCCGGCAACCGCTGCCCGACGGCGAGATGGCCAGCGATCTCGTCGGCCCATTCGCGAACGAGGATGCGCGCGCCACGGCTCGGCTCTCGCTCGTGGATCTCGCCGCGCACCGGCGCGTGGGAGTGGCCCGCGACGCGGTGGCGGTCGCCAGGCACGACGAGCGTGCCGTCGCGGAGAACGCCGAGGCGGCGGCCGCGCGGGCGTACGTCACGCTCCAGCGAGACGAAGCGCTCGTGAGCGCGCGCGCCTCGGACACCGTGTTGGCCCTGCGCCTGGTCGATCTCGCTCGGGCACGGCACGCCGCCGGCGCCACCTCCGGCATCGACGTCACCCGGGCCGAGGTGCAATTGGCGGCGGCGCGCACCGCGTACGCGCTCGCGGTCGGTGTCGCCGAGCGCTCCCGATACGAGCTCCTGCGAGCCATCGACGCGCCCATCGACGACTCCCGCCTCACTGTCGACACCCTCGCGCCCGTGCCGCTCGGACTTCCGGAGAGCGGCGACACCCTGGTCGCGCTCGCGCTCGCGGCCCGCCCGGAGATCGGCGCGCAGGCGGCCCGCCTCGAGCTCGCGAAGCAGAGCCGCGCGGCGATCCGGATGGAGGCGCTGCCGGTGGTGTCACTCGCCGGTGACTACGGCGTGAACGGCAGCGTGCGCGCCGACCGCACCGAGGGCACGGGGTCGGTCGCGCTCGTCGTCTCCTGGAACGGCTGGGACGGGGGACGCCGCCACGCGAGGGTCGGCGAGCAGGACGCGCAGATCGTCGCGGCGGAGGCGCGCCTTCGCGATCTGCGGGCGGCGATCGCCACGGAGACGCGCAGCGCCGTCACGGCCTGGCGCTCGTCGCGGAGCGCGGTCGCCACGTCGCGGGAGCGCGTGCGCCTCGCGACGCAGGAGCTCACGCAGGCGGAGCAACGCTACAGCGCCGGACTCTCCGGCAGCCTGGATGTCATCAGCGCGCAGGAAGGACTCATCCGCGCGGAGGACGCGTCCCTCGGCGCCCTCGCCGACTACAACCTGACTCGTCTCGCCGTCTGGCGCGCGCTCGGCCGCCTGGACGCGCAATGACGTCACGCATCGACACCGGATGCGGGTACGCGTCCGGCGCCCCTTTCACGCCAACTCGGACCACCTCGCCATGACCAGAAAACAGCAGATCCGCCGCGCGGTCATCGTCGTCACTGGGGGAGCGCTCCTCGTGTGGGGAGTGTGCGCCTGGCTCCACGCGCGCTCTCACGAGTCCACCGATGATGCGCAGATCGAGGCGCACGTCGTTCCGATCATTCCGAAGGTCGGCGGCTACATCGACAGCGTCTACGTGACGGACAACCAGCCGGTGAAGGCCGGCGACACACTGTTCACGATCGAGGCGAGCGACTATCGCGTTCGCCTGGAACGGGCGCGCGCCGAGGAGCGGAGCGCGCGCGCCGCCTCGAGGCGCGGCGCGGCCGGCGCGGCGGTGCTCGTCGCCACGGCGCAGGCGCAGGCCGCGCGGGCCAACATCGACGCGGCGACCGCCGCCTACGTGAAGGCGAAGAGCGACCT
This sequence comes from uncultured Gemmatimonadota bacterium, assembly GCA_946479015.1. Next base: position 3,924 of record CAMLEQ010000031.1, read on the forward strand.
CGCGCGCTTCCGCACGCTGGCCGATCAGGACGTGGCATCGCGGGCGCAGCTGGAATCCGCCGAGGCCGCGTTCCGGGCGGCCGAGGGGGCGGGGCCCGGCGCCCGTGACCAGGCGCGCGCCTCGGCCTCGGGACTTCGGGCCGCGTCAGCGAACGCCAGCACCGCCGACGCCCGCCTCGCGGCGGCGCAGGCCGCCGTGCACGAGGCCGAGCTCCAGCTCTCCTACACCGTGGTCACGGCGCCGATGGACGGACGCATCGCGAAGAAGACGGCGGAGGTCGGCCAGCTCGTGACCCCGGGGCAGCCGCTCATGGCGGTGGTGGATGGCCGGGAGACCTGGGTGGTGGCGAACCTGAAGGAGACGCAGCTCGGCCGCGTGCAGCAGGGACAGCTGGTGGAGTTCACGGTGGATGCGTACGGCAGCCGGGAATTCCGAGGGAGCGTGGAATCGGTGCAGGACGCGACCGGCGCGCGCTTCGCGCTCCTCCCGCCGGACAACGCGACCGGCAACTTCACCAAGGTCGTGCAGCGCGTCCCCGTCAAGATTCTCGTCGATCCCTCGTCGCTCGGCGGCGCGCGGCTGCGCCCCGGCATGTCGGTGGAGGTGTCGATCGACGTCGGCCATGCGCCGATGGGTGCGCGCACGCTCGCCAGGAGCGACCGGTGACCGCCCCCGCGGCACCGGCCGCGGCTCCGGCGGCGCACGACGCCTACGCGCACAAGTGGCCCATCGCGATCGGCGTGGTGCTGGCGGCGATCATGGAGCTCGTGCAGACGACGAGCGTGAACCTCGCGCTCACCCAGATGAGCGGCAACCTGGGAGCGAGCCTCGACGAGGTCACGTGGGTGACCACCGGGTACATTCTCGCGGCGGTGATCATCCTGCCGATGACCGGATGGCTCGCGACGTTCTTCGGGCGGAAGCGGTACTTCACGGGCTCCATCCTGGTGTTCACCGTCGCATCGGTCATGAGCGGCTTGTCCGCCAGCCTGGGCGCGCTGGTCTTCTGGCAGATCGTGTCCGGTCTCGGCGGCGGCGCGCTCATCGCGACCGGGCAGGCCATTCTCTTCGAGAGCTTTCCGCCGGAAGAGAAGACGGTGGCGGCGGCGATCTTCGGCCTCGGCATGATGGCCGGCCCGGCGCTCGGCCCCACGCTCGGCGGCATCATCGTGAATCGCTACAGCTGGCCGTGGATCTTCTTCATGAACATCCCCGTCGGCCTCGCCGCCGCGCTCATGGTGACGCTCTTCGTGAAGGACCCGAACACCTCGCGGCGGGCGGGCAGAGTGGACGGGGTGGGCTTCGCGCTCCTGGCGATCGGGATCGGCGCCCTGCAGTTCGTGCTCGAGCGCGGCGAGCACTACGACTGGCTCGCGTCGCGGCTCATCGCGTGGCTGTCGGTGGTGGCCGCCGTCGCGCTCGTCGGACTCGTGTGGTGGGAGCTCCGGGTGGACGAGCCGGTGATCGACCTTCGCGTGCTGCGCGACCGGTCGCTGTCCGCCGGCTCGCTGCTCGCCGCGGCGCTGGGCGCGAGCCTCTACGGCGGTTCCTTCCTCATCGCGATCTACCTCCAGCAGGTCATGCGGTACGACGCGGAGACGACGGGGTGGCTGCTCTTCCCGACCGCGCTGGCGAGCGCCGCGATCATGCTCGCGCTGGCGCGCATCGCGCCCAAGCTGGGCCCGAAGGCGGACGTGCGACGGGCCGTGGTGCTCGGCGCCGTGCTCATCGCGGTCTCGATGTGGATGCACTCGCGGTTCACGATCGAGATCGGCCCCGATGACACGCGGTGGCCGGCGATCATCCGCGGCCTCGGGATCGGTCTGCTCTTCGTGCCGCTGACGACGCTCGCGGTGGGACACCTCAGGGGGAAGTCGCTGGCGCACGGCGCCGCGCTGTACAACCTGGCGCGGCAGCTCGGCGGGAGCGTCGCGATCGCCGTGCTGACGACGACGTTGAGCACGCGTGGGGCCCGGCATCGCGCCGCCCTGGTGGAGCACGTGAGCGCGTACGATCTGGGGACGCAACAGCGTCTGGCCATGACGGCACGAGCGTTTCGGTCGCGCGGCGAGCCGGCCGGCGTCGCCGAGCGCGATGCCCTGGCCGCGCTCGATCGCCGGGTGCAGCAGCAGGCGATGGTGATGGCGTTCGGCGACGGGTTCGTCCTGATCGCGCTCCTGATGGTGGCCGGCATACCGCTCGCCTACGTGCTGAAGCGCGCGGATCCCAACGCCGGGCCGGTGGCCGCGCACTGATGTCGTGCGCGTCAGCCGAGCGTGCCGGCCTGCTCCCCGAAGTCGGCGAACTGCTTCCGGAGCTCGTCGCCGACCCAGGCGGTCACGACGCCGAGCCGATCGACCACCAGGGAGCCGCGGATGTTGAGGCGCAGGAACTCCTCGCTCGTGCGCAGGCGCGCGAGCCTGTCGCGATCGCCGTGGATGAGGAGGAAGCCATCCAGGTCACCGCCGTGCGGCTCGAGGGCGACGGGCTCGAAGCTCGTGATCTCCCCCGACTGCTGGAGGCGCGTGTAGTACGCGACCACCTCGTCGAAGACCTGCAACGCCTGCTTCTCGCGCCCGCGCACCGCGGGCCCCCAACCGATGAAGAGTGCGGCGTCCGGCATACGCGCCCCCTTGTGCTCGACGCGCGCGCGGCGCGGGGCGGCCGGGGCGGCCGGCGACGCACGCCGAGCGAATCGCGAGCACCCACGATGAGAACCTGGGCCTGTCGTGTCCAGCGGGGCGGGATGAATCGGGCTCGTGTACGCCAGCCGACGAGGCGGAACCGGGACGTGGCTCTTGACGGGCTCGCGCCTCGTAGTTATCTAACCACACGGTTAGATAACCCATTGGTTAATCATGGCTGCCGACCCGCTCTCCCTCACCTTCGCCGCCCTCGCCGACCCCACCAGGCGCGCCATCCTCGCGCGCCTGGCGAACGGCGAATGCACCGTCGGCGAGCTCGCCAAACCGTTCGCCATGAGCGGGCCCGCGATCTCGAAGCACCTCAAGGTGCTCGAGCGCGCAGGGCTCGTCTCGCGCGGACGCGACGCGCAGTGGAGACCCTGCCGTCTCCAGGCAGCGCCCATCGGGAAGGTGGCCGAGTGGGCGGACGCGTATCGCCGATTCTGGGACGCGAGCTACAGGCGTCTCGACGCATACCTCGACCAACTCAAGTCGCAGGAGAAGGACGATGACGCCACGAGGTGACGCCCCCGCCGCCACCGCGCGCCACCAGACGATCTACTCCACGCCGAGCGATCGCGAGCTCGTGATCACTCGCACCTTCGACGCGCCGCGCTCGCTCGTGTGGGCGGCGTTCACCGATCCGAAGCACCTCCCGAACTGGCACACGGGGCCGGACGGATTCACGATGCCCATCTGCGAGATCGACCTCCGCCCGGGTGGCTCGTGGCGCTACGTGTGGCGCAACGCGCACGGACGAGAGTTCGAGGCGACCGGCACGTACCGCGAGGTGGATCCGCCGACGCGCATCGTCGCCGTGACGAATCGAAACGGCGAGGAGCAGATGAGCACGACGACGTTCGCCGAGCAGGACGGGCGGACCACGGTGACGAACACGATGCGCTTCGCCAGCAAGGCGGCGCGCGATCAGGGGCTCCCGTACGCCAAGGCCGGCACGGAGAGCAACCACGCGCGTCTCGACGCGTACCTCGCGTCGCGGCGCTGACCACCCGAACGGAGGAACCTCGCATGAAGATCAAACTGACCAGCATTCACGTCGACGACCTGGACAGGGCTCTGCGCTTCTACACGGAAGTACTGGGATTCGTGAAGAAGACCGACTTCTCGCAGGGGTCGTTTCGCTGGCTGACCGTCGCCTCGCCGGAGGAGCCGGACGGCACCGAGCTGCAGCTGGCGCTGAACGACGATCCCGCAGCCGGGGCGTACCAGCGGGCCCTGTTTCAGCAGGGGCGGCCCGCGGCCATGTTCTTCACCGCCGACGTCAGGGGCGACTACGAGCGCATCAAGGCGCGCGGCGCAGAATTCACCATGCCCCCGACCGAGGTGACCGGATCGACCATCGCCCAGCTGAACGACACCTGCGGCAACCTGGTGCAACTCACCCAGCTGGCGCGCTGGTAGACCGAGCGTTCAGCCAGGGCGCGACGCACCTCACGCCATGACCGCCAGCACCGACAGGTACCGCTCGCCGAGCGTTCGGTCTCCCTCGATCGTCACCTTCCTCGCCGCCAGCTCCGGGGTGAGCTGCTTGAAGAACAGACGCCACGCCGTGTCCTGATCGAGCGCGATCGTGGCCGCCGGGGCGACGACGTCGGCGGGCGCGCAGGCATCGAGCGTCCACGCGTCGCGCCCCCTCGCGAGCAGCCACGCGCCGCCGGCATCGCCGCCGACCACCACGCTCACCGTCGTGCCCGGTGCGGCGGGCACATCGCGATAGGCGTACGGGAGCGCGTACATGGACACGTCGAGCACGGGGCGGAGCCAGCGCCGCGACGTGAGCCCCGGCGCGCCCACCGCCTCGCGGATCTGTTGCTGGTGGTGCCACCGCTCGGTGTACTGCCGGCCCAGCTCGAACCAGTTGGGTGACGTCGTCTCCCCCGCCCACGCCACGGCGAACGGTGCCGGCGCCGCGAGGTCGAGCGACTCGTAGAGCGCGGCGACCCGCGGACCGATCACCTCGTGCAGTTCCACGAGCACGCGGGGGCCGAGGCGCCGCATCGCGCGCACCCAGTCCGCGTTCAGTCCGTCGAGATACGCCAGGAGCTGCGCCCAACTCTCCAGCGGCCGTTCCGGCGGCGCCCCCCACGCGTCGTCGCGGCGCACGGTGAGCTCGCGCAGATCGATGTCGAGCAGGTGCGCGACCACGTCGCGCACGCGCCACCGCGGCGCGGCGGTGGGCGCGTCCCACCGCTCGGCGGGGAGTGTCCGCAGGAGGGCGAGCAGCTCCGCGTGCAGTGGAGCAAAGAGATCGGTGACGACGAAGGGAAAGTCCGAAGGCATGATGGCTGGATGATGACGCGCTCGAAGATGCGCCGGAACCCCGCCCCCGCGTCAATCGCCACCCCGGCGCCACGCGGGGCCCGCTCCTTGCGCAACCCCGCCCCTTCATCCGCGCGACCCCGCTCACTCTCGACACGAAGGAGGACATGTGGCGGAAATTCCCGTTCAACCCAAGCGAGGCGCGGGCCCCTGGGTCTGGCTCGTCGCGCTGATCGTCCTGGCGATCATCCTGTGGTTCATCTTCGGCCGCCGGCACACGGCGACCACGACCACCGGACGCGCCACACCCGCGTACGTGTCTCGCACCCTCGCGGCCCGCACGGGCGTCGCGACGGCGCGATCGGCAATCGAGCAGTAGTCGCATCGCAGTGGAGGTACCCATGGCGAAAGACCGCGAAAGCACCGACCGCACCACCAGCGCATCCCGCAGCGCGAACGATGTCGCATCCAGCGCCGCCGGCGCGTCCGGGGTGGGCCGGCTGGTGACGTTGAAGGACGCGGATTTCGAGGTAGCCGATGGCTACCCGGATCCGACAGGGTGGGAGGTCCGCGCGGGCAACGCGGACGGACTGAAGGTCGGGAAGGTGGACGACTTGCTGGTGGATCCTGATGCGCGGCGCGTGCGCTATCTGGTCGTGAAGCTCGACGACGACATCGCGCGCGGCGGGGACCGCAAGGTGCTCATCCCCGTCGGCGCCGCCAGGTTGAACGACGATCGGGACAGGGTCGTGGTGCCGGAGCGGGACCGCGACTTCTTCGCCGCGCTCCCGGTGTACGAGCCCGGTCGCTTCTCGCGCGAGTACGAGGACCAGCTTCGCGAGCGCTACGCCGGCGCCGCGGTCCCCGCGCCCGAGGCGGGGCGCGACTACTACTCACACGAGCAGTTCGATGAGAGCCAGCTCTTCCGCGGGCGCGACAGGGAGGCGCGCATCCCGCGCGTGGAGGAGGAGCTCGCCGTGGGGCGGCGGCAAGTCCAGGCCGGCGAGGTGGATGTCAGGAAGCGAGTGGAGACGGAGCACGTCTCGCGGGATGTGCCGGTGTCACGCGAGGAAGTGGAGATCGAGCGCCGCCCGGTGGCGGAAGGGGCTGCCGGTCAGGCCGACCTGCAGGAGGGCGAGATTCGCGTGCCCGTGATGGCCGAGGAGGCAGTGGTCGAGAAGCGGCCGGTGGTGAAGGAGGAGTTCATCATCCGGAAGCGGCTCGTGCGCGACACGCAGCGCGTCGAGGCGGACGTGCGACGCGAGCGCGTGGACGTGGACAGGCAGCAGTCCGCCGACGCGCAACGGGAGGCGGCGCGCGACCGGGAGCGCCGCACCGGCGAGGGGCCGCGCGCGCCGTAGCCGCCGCGCGCACGTGACACGATCGTCAGGGCCGGGGCGCGGGAGCGCGCGCGATCGCGGCGCATCCCGCTACCCCGGTCACACCTCCAGCCGGCGCACGATCGCCTGGAAGCGTGGCTCGCCGCGCACCGGATCGAACATGGCGTTCACCCGGATGTAGGCCACCCACCCGCGCCGGTCCTCGTAGGCTCGCTCGATCCAGTCGAGGGCGCGCGCCGAGTCGCCGAGGCCGAGGTACAGCGTCGCGAGTGCCACCGGCGACACGTAGCCGTCGCGCGCCTGCGCCGCCAGCCGCGCGAGCAGCGCCTCCGCCTCGGCGCGCTTCCCCCGGCGCGCGAGCGTCCAGCCCAGCGCGGCGATGGCGTACGTCCCCGCCTCCGGCAGCTCCATCGATTCGCGCAGCACGCGCTCGGCCTCCTCCCATTCCCCCATCTGCGCGAGCGCCATCCCGTGCACGCGATGGCTCTCCTCCGCCGTGGGATTCATCGCCACCGCGCGCTGCGCGTGATACGCGGCGTCGTTCCAGCGGCGCGCGTAGTAGTGGGCCCACGCCGCGCTGCGCCGCACGGACACGGACACGGGATCCAGCTCCAGCGCGGTCTCCGCCTCCGCCAGCGATTCCTCCCTGCGCCCGCGCGCCGCGAGGAGGAACGCGTACCACTGGTGGGCCGAGGCGTAGCGCGGGTCGAGCTCGATCGCGCGGCGGAACTCCCGCTCCGCGCCCTCCCAGTCCCAATCGTAGATGAACAGCGTCCACGCGAGCGAGGAATGCGCCTCGGCCACGGTCTCGTCCAGCGCGATCGCCTGCCGCGCGTACGCGCGCGCGCGCTCGAAGCCCTCGTGCACCGGCACGCTGCGGTAGTCCACGTGCAGCGAGTAGCAGTCCGCCAGCCCCGCCCACGCCTGCGCGTAGCCGCGATCCTCGGCGATCGCGTCCTCGAAGTAGCGGATCCCCTTGGCGACCCCCTCCTTCGTGCGCTTGTTCCACTCGTAGAGCCCCTTCAGGTACAGCCCGTACGCGCGCAGGCTCTGCGTCCGGCGCCGCGGCGCCGGCTCGGGGAGCTCCGGGCGCGACTTGGCGCGCAGCGTGTCCACGATCGTGCGCGCGATCTCGTCCTGGATCGCGAACACGTCCACCAGCTCGCGATCGTACCGCCGCGACCAGAGCAGCCGGCCGTCATCGGTGCTGGTGAGCTGCGCGGTGATGCGGAGCCGGTCCCCCACGCGCCGCACCGTCCCCTCCAGCACCTCCGCCGCGCCGAGCAGCGCGCCGATCGCGCGCACGTCCTGCGCCTTCCCCTTGAGCGCGAACACCGAGGTGCGCGAGGCCACGCGCAGCCCCTCGACCTTCGCCAGCGCATCGATCAGCTCGTCGGTGATCCCGTCGCTCAGGTACTCGTTCTCCGGGTCCGGGCTCGCGTTCACGAAGGGAAGCACCGCGATCGAGCGCGCCCGCGTGGACGCGACGGCGCCGCCGGTGTCACCGGCCTCGAGCGCGGCGATGAAGTCGGCCACCGTGGCGAAGCGCTCCGCGGGGTTCTTCGCGAGCGCGCGCTCGAGCGCGCGCTCCATCGCGGGCGGCACGTCGGGGCGCAGCACGCGGATCGGGCGCGGCGGCTCGGTCACGTGCTTCGCCATCGTCGCTCTCGCGCCGTCGCCCGTGAACGGCGGCGCGCCGGCGAGCATCTCGTACACCACGCACGCCAGGCTGTAGATGTCGCTGCGACTCTCGAGGTCGCGCTCGCCGCTCGCCTGCTCAGGGCTCATGTACTCCGGCGTGCCCACGACGATCCCCGCGCCCGTGAGCGACTCGCCATCGGTCGCGGCGCACGCGTGCGCGATGCCGAAGTCGGAGAGCACCGCGTGGTCATCGGCGAAGAGGATGTTGGCGGGCTTCACGTCGCGGTGCACCCATCCGCTGCGATGCGCGAAGTCCAGCCCCGAGCCCACCTGGCGCGCGATGCGCACGGCATCCTTCACCGGGAGTCGCCCCTCCCGATCCAGGCGCTCGCGGAGGGAGCCGCCGGGCGCGTACGGCGCCACGTAGTACAGCGTGCCGTCCATCTCGCCGGAGTCGATGAGCGGAACGATGTGTGGGTGGGCGAGCCGCGCCGCGATGTCGACCTCGCGCAGGAAGCGCTCGGCGCCGAGCAAGCTCGCGACGTCGGGACGCAGCACCTTCACCGCCACCTTGCGGGCGTGCTTGCGGTCCTCGGCGAGGTACACGGTGGCCATGCCGCCACGACCGAGCTCGCGCTCGAGGGTGTAGCGACCGGCGAGGGACGTGGGCACGGCGAACGGCTCCCGCGTGGGGAAGGCGACCCTGAAATATAGGTTCCGGGACGCCACCGTTCGAGTGGACGCGCGGGAAGCCGCGATGGTTCCCGCAGCTCGGCGGGCTATTCGCCTCCGCCCGCCACCTCCGGGCCGGAGCCGAGCGTGCGCCCCGCGAGCCAGGCCCGGCTCTCCACGAGGCGCTCGTCGATCCGGGTGCGCAGCAGCCAGTTGGGCGATGACATGCACGTGGGCGAGCGGCGGAAGGCGTCGAGCAACGCGATGTGTCGCTGCACCGACTCCAGCGACGTGTCCGGTCGAAGCGGCTCGAAGTGCGCCGGCGGCTCCCAGCACATCGCGCCCTTCTCGATCAGCTCGAGCGCGCGGTCGAAGTCGATCGACGGCGCGATGCGCCGGTAGACGAAGTGGCGAAGGGTGTGGTCGTAGGCGAGACGCCAGGGAGCATCGTCCATGTAGAACGTCTGGCCGATGGCATCGTCGAGAGGAATGCGCGAGCTCATGTTGCTGCAGGGGTGATGCGGGGAGCGGAAGGAAGGAACGGCGGAGCGGCCGCGGCCGCTCCGATCGGGCGGGCGCTGCGGTCACTCCTTCAGCATACCATCGGGTGCTCCGCTCACGCCAGCCTGAGCAGTTGGATACCCCCCTGAGGGCCCGATGGTGCCACGCACGTACCAGGGCGCGTCGATCACGATCAGCCGGGGTCCGCCGCGCAGGAGGAGCAGCTCCTTCAACACCGTCGCGCGGTGGGTGTGCAGCAGCGCGTGATACCACCGCCGCTCGACGAGCTCCGGCACGACGACCCCGAGGTAGCGATCCGGGTTCTTCCGCGAGCGCTCGCACACGTACGCCAGCAGTGGGCCGAAGAACTCGCGGTACGGCGACCTGAGAAGGATGAGCCGCGGTGGCTCGACGCCCTCCGCGCGCGCGGGGCGCTCGACGAGGTCGCGCCACCGGCCGCGCAGATCCTCCACGTCGGAGTCCTCGGCGAACACCTGAACCGCTTCGACATCCGGAGACATGCTCATCGCCAGCCGCAGCGCCTTGTGCGCCAGCCGGTCGAGCCGCTTGATCGGTACCACGAGCAGCGGCGGCGGCTCGTCGCCCGGCTCGAGCGGAACGTCCGCACCGAGCTCGCTCTCGAGACGCTCGTTGTACCGCCGCACGCCCAGAAACAGGAGCAGCAGGCTGGGAATCACCAGCACGGTGATCCACGCCCCCTGGCTGAACTTGGAGATCGCCACGACCACGAGCGTCGCTCCCGTGGCGGTCGCGCCGAGGCCGTTCAGGATGCGGGCGTGCACGGCGTGCGGCCCACCCACGCGCTTCCAGTGCGCGACCATCCCCGCCTGCGACATCGTGAACGCGAGGAACGCCCCGATGGCGAAGAGTGGGATGAGCCGGTCGGTGATCCCGCCGAAGACGATGAGGAGGATGCCGGCGCACAGGGCGAGGTTGAGGATGCCGGTGGTGTAGACGAGCCGGCGGCCGGGATGCGCGAACGCCGAGGGGAGGTATTCGTCCAGCGCCAGCAGGCGACAGACCCGCGGGAAGTCGGCGAAGCTCGTGTTCGCCGAGAAGCAGGTGATGGTGAGGATCGTCGCGATGGTCACGTAGTAGAAACCGCCCCGGCCGGCGACGGCTCCGGTGAGCGACGAGAGCACGCTCTGGTAGCCGCTCCGCCCCGGCGGCGTGGCCACCACGTGATAGGCCAGGCACAGGTACGCGATGCCGGCGAGCAGGAGCGCGAGTGCCGCGACGATGGCGGTGAGCGTGCGCCTGGCCAGCGTCACCGTGGGCTCGCGGAAGATGGGGACGGCGTTGGACACCGCTTCCACGCCGGTCATGGCGGTGCAACCACTGGCGAACGCGCGCAGCAGCAGCCACGCCGTGGCCACCTCGACCGCCGGCGCGGGCGGCGGGGGCGGGACCACGGGCGTGGGGTGCCCGTGGGCGAGGATCGATTTCGCCGTGCCGAGGATGATCGTGAGCCCGAGGCAGCCGAGAAAGGCGTACGTCGGGACCATGAAGACGAGCCCCGCCTCACGCACCCCGCGCAGGTTCACGAGCGTGAGCAGCGCGAGAATCGCGAGGGTGAGTCCCATCGTGTGCGGCAGCAGCGCCGGCACCGCCGACGCCGCCGCGCCGACCCCCGCCGAGATGGCGACGGCGACGTTCAGGATGTAGTCCACCAGGAGCGCGCTCGCCGCGATGAGCCCCGGCAGCCGGCCAAGGTTTTCCGAGGCGACGGTGTACGCGCCGCCGCCGCCCGGGTACGCGGCGATGGTCTGTCGATAGGACAGGTAGAGGATCACCAGCAGGACGATGATCGCCGCGCCGATCGGCAGGATGTAGAGCACCGCCGCGGCGCCGAGCGGGAGCAGGACGGTGAGCGCCGCCTCCGGGCCGTACGCCGCGGAGGCCAGCGCATCCAACCCGAGGACCGGGATCCCGCGAAGCGGCCCGATCCTCTCCCTCTCCTCGTCCTCCGACCGCAACGGCCGGCCGAGCAGGAGCTCGCCGAGCTTCATCACGCGCGCTCCCTCAGCGGCCGGCCCCGCGGCGCTCAGACCAGTGCGGTGCGCGCGGCGGCGGAGTAGCTCGAGAGCGTCCCGTCGTCCTCCACCGTGAACCGTCGCCACGCCGACACCCCGATCGACGCCGGCGTGACGAACGTCCACGTCGCGACGATGCGCGGGGCGCCGCGCGAGATGCCGCCGCGGTGAAGCCCGCTCGTGTCGCAGAACACGATCGTCCCCGCCGGCCCCGTCGCCAGCACGCGCTGCTCGCGCGGCACGGCGCGATCGAGCTGCTCCTCGTTCGGGTACCGGTCACCGTGCGTCACGGTGGGGTGCCACCCCCACAGCTTGCCGAAGCGGCCGTGCGCGTGGCTCTCGCGCACGTACTCCAGCGGTCCGGAGTCTTCGGTCACCGCCGTGTGGTAGTAATAGACCTTCACCATCTCGAGGTCCTCGGGATCGCGATGCCACTGCTGCGACCCGATGCGTCGTCCCACGTCCACCGGAATGGTGTGCCAGAGATCCGTGTACGTGAGCCTCGCCCAGAGCCGGAGGTAGCTGTTCACGGGGTCCAGCACCGCCGCATCGAGTCCCACCCGCAGCAGGGGATTGCTCGCCGCGAGCGTCGGCGGCTCGGGGAAGCGCTTCACCATGTAGTCGTCCCCCTTCCGCAAGCGGCGCGCGGCGCTCTCCGCATCCAGGTGGAGCACCGACTGCACGCGCTCGCTCGCGACGAACTCGGCGAGCATGTCGTCCAGCGCGCGGCGGGGTGCATCGGGGAGGCCGATCTCGTCGGCGCTCGTCACCGCGATGCCCGTGGCGGCGAGCGACTCCGCGATGCGCCGCCGGTCCGCCGTCATCGCCGGCGGCGCGGCGCGGAAGAGCCGCTCGCTCGCCGGATTGCGCGTCACCGTCCACCGCCATCGGTGCCGGACACCGAGGTAGGCGTTCGTCAGCTCGCCGGCCATCCGGCTGCTGTAGTGGTGCGCCGCGCGGCGCAGCTTCGTGGTGGGGGGAGCGGACACACTGGCCATGGGACCTCCTCTGCAGTGCTACGAGACAGAGTGGTGTCGCCGCAGGACAGGTGCGGCACGCTCCAGTATTGGAGGCGGCGCGCGGGAGGCAAGCCGAGCAGGAGCGCCC
>CAMLEQ010000032.1 GCA_946479015.1 uncultured Gemmatimonadota bacterium
CGCGCACGCCGCCGAAGCGAATGGCCCCCGGCGCCACGGCCGAGGAGCCCGAGCGAAACTCGCCGAGGCCGAGGAGCACGAGCTCTCCGCCTCCGTGAGGCTGCGGTCAGCTGCCCGGGTGATACTCGCGTTCCGTGTGCCCCTTCAGTTGCCCCCGGTAGAAGTACACGTCGCGCAGGTTCCCCGTCGCGTAGCGCTCCGCCTCGTCGTTGAAGTGCGGCGAATCCGGGTGGCCGCTCTCGCCGCCGGCGGTCACCGCCTTCGCGCGGACGCTGTCGCCGAACTCCACCACCGCCACGAAGCTGTTCCCGCTCGTGCCGTACCACTTCTTCGTCCCCGGATACGGCCGCGCCCCGAAGCTCGCGAGCGAGCCCCACCGCGACGACGTGAAGCCCACGGGGATGCTCGGCTTCGAGTCGTCGAAGTGCTGGACGATGTCGCCGGTGAGCCGCTGGAAGCGGTTGATCTCCCCCCACGGCGTCTTCCAGCTCCCGAAGTCGGCGGCGAGCCGGTCGGACGCCGCGGCGAGCGCCTGGAGCCGCTGCTCCGGGGTGCTCTTCCGGACGATGTAGTCGTCCACGGACATCCCCGCCTTCCGCGCGTCGTCGCGCGCGTCGCGCTCGATCTCCTCCCCCCAGAACACGGCGAGCGAGGTGGGCACGGACTCCACCGACCACCGGTAGTCCCACTTTCGCAGGAGGCCGATCTGCTCCGCCACCTTCGCCTTGAGCGGGCTCCCCTCCGGCGTCTGGTCGTACGCCTGGAGCAGCGAGGGGATCATGGTCGCGAACGCCGGGAGATAGCTGTCGTACGCCGCCGACATGAGCGACTCGAGCGTGAAGTCCTTCTTGTTCGAGAGCACCCGCAGCGCGTGGTACCCACGCCACGTCTCCTCGCGCCCCGTCTCCACGTAGGCGGGGAAGTCCGAGCGCTTCGGGCTGTTCGGCCCCGCCGCGGACCACGGCCAGTTGTTGCTGTTGTACAGCCAGCCGTTGGGTGGGTTGAGCAGCCCGGGAGTCTGGTCGATGGAGAGCACGCCGTGCCACTCCGTGGCGGGATCGCTCCCGTCCACCGGCTTCGTCCAGTCGAAGCGCGGGTCGCGCTTCGGGATGAAGTTGGAGTGGAAGTACGCGATGTCCCCCTTGCTGTCGGCGAAGATCGTGTTGTTCGACGAGTTGGTGTGCAGCTCCATCACCTTGCGGAAGGAGGCGTAGTCCTTCGTCTTCGTCCGCGAGTACGACTGGATGAGCGCCTTCATCGGCGACTGCATCAGCCGCACGCTCACCCACTTGCCGTCCGCCTCGCGCACGATCGGGCCGTGCGAGGTGCGGTACACCGTGAACTCCTTCTTCGCCATCCCGGAGTCGGTCTTGTAGGGGACGGTGATCCGGCTCACGACGAGCGGGCGCTCCTCCTTCCCGTAGCGGTAATAGAGGCGGTCCCCCTTCCGCGTCACTGTCTCCAGGTACTCGTCGATGTTGTCCACGCCGCTCGACGTGTGCATCCACCCCGTGTACGGGTTGAAGCCCTGGTAGACGAAGAACTGCCCCCACGTCACCGCGCCGTACGCGTCCAGCCCCTCCTCGCTCACCATCTGCACCTCGGCGCGGAAGAAGAAGGACGTGTGCGGGTTGATCAGCAGCAGGGCGTGGTGCGAGCGGGTGTTCGACGGCGCGATGGCGATCCCGTTCGACCCCGTGGGCTCGGGGGGTGGGCCGTCCCCCGTGCCGGTGCCGGTGACCGCGCCAGCTTCCGGCGGGCGATGACCGTAGAACGCCTCGAGCTGTCCCAGGTCGATCCGCTCGATGTCGCCGCCGATGCTCCCCTCGCTGAAGGTGAGCGCCATCCACGGCTCGAAGTGCGTGATGACCCGGGGCTTCACCTCGGGGTGCTCGTACAGGTAGAAGTTCAGCCCATCGGCGAAGGCGTTCATGAGCGACTTCAGCCACTGCGGGCTCGCCGCGTACTTCGCCTTCATGCTGTCGGGGTCGATGAAGAGCTTCATCCGCAGGTCGCGGTAGATGGCGCTCTCCCCCTCGGCCTCCGCCAGACGCCCCATGGCGTCGATGTAGTTCGTCTCCACGCGGTTGAAGTCGTCCTCGGCCTGCGCGTACATGAGGCCGAACACGGCGTCCGCATCGGTCTTCCCGTAGACGTGCGGGATCCCCCAGTCGTCCCGGATGATGGTGACGTTCCCGGCCTCGCGCTGCCAGCGCGCGATGTCGGCGTTGGTGGTGCGCTGGGCGTGCGCGGCCGACGCGACCGTCAGCGCGAGCCCCAGCGCGAGCGTCTTCGTACGCATGAATGATCGTCCTGCGTGTGGGAAAGAGTGGCTCAGCCGCAGTGACCGGCCGTGGCAGCCGATCCCGCGGCACTGTGCTCGCACGCGGCATCCACGTGCGTGATCTCGATGAGCGCGACCGCCTGCCGCTCCAGTTGGAGCGGGATGCGCATCGTGTCGCTGTAGTCCAACTCCTCCGTGGTGGTGGGCTGGAGCGAGGACTGCGACGGATCGGTGTAGTAGTTGTTCGTCTTCGAGTCGATGACGTACGTGGTGACGCGCACCTTCCCTCCGCCGACGGCCGCGTGCGGGATGTTCTTCACGAGCACGTCGAAGGGGACCTCCGGCGGCGTGTTCCGCCAGTTGTAGTTCCACACCAGCACGGCGATCCCCTGGCCCGCCTTCATGGACGCCAGCACGTGCGTGCCGAGCCCCTGGGCATCGATCGCGTTCGAGGTGGCCGCGATCCTCGTCTCGCGCTCCGAGACCTTCCTGGCGAGCAGCAGGGCGTTGCCGTAGGGGTACGGGATGGCCGTCTGCGGGTCCGCGAGCTGCGACTTCATCGGCAGCGTCGCGTGGTAGATGGCCCAGTTGAACACGTCGGCCACGCCCCCCTCGTACAGGTAGAACGCCTTGGTGAGCTGCGCCGCCGGCTGCATGGTCACCAGGTCGGCCTTCGTGAAGCGGACCGGGAGGGAGGAGCCGCCGAACATTCCGTACTCGGTGACGAGCACCGGCACGGGGGCCAGCCCATGCGACTGCATCTCGGCGTCGATGCGCGAGCGCGCGGTCAGCAGCTCGAGCGGCCGGTTCGTCTCGCCGTAGCTGTGGAAGCTGAAGAAGTCGAGCTTCTTCGAGCTGTCCGGGTCGGCGGCGAAGGCGGCGAAGAACGGGTCGGCGTACTTCAGCATGTTCGGCACGTTGCTCGTGAACGCGCCGTTGCCGATGAGGATGCGGTCGTCGCCGGTGAGGTGCAGCTCGGCGTTCGCCGCGTTCACCGCGCGGTAGTAGTGCTGGTACATCGGGTAGTACGTCGCCATCGTCTCGTCGTTCGCATCCGGCTCGTTCCCCACCTGGATGTAGCGGATGTTCGGGTACCGGCTCTTGTAGTGAACCAGCGTCTCCGTCAGGAACCGTTCCAGCGCCTCCCCCTCCGGCATGCTCCACTGGGAGGTGGCATTGTAGGCGCTCAGCGCGATGAGCACCGACTTCGCGCTCGACGCGTAGAAGGCGAGCGCGTCCTCCGCCCCCACGCCGCTCCCCGCGAACTTGTAGTCGTAGTCGACGTCCCCGTTGTTGTACACGTAGCGCGTCTGGATCCAGGCGCGCACCACGTCCTCGTCGAGGCCGCGCAGGTAGCTGCGCGTGGCCTCCCCGGGCAGCGGGCTGGAGGTGGAGGACGTGCTCGCCCGCTCCAGACGCATCACGGGTCCCATGGATTGCGCCGCATCCACCACGACGCGAGGCTGCCCGTCATCGAGCGCCGTGAGATCCGCCGACGGGCGCGCGCCCTGCTCCGTGGGGGCCGCGCTGCAGCCGGCGGCGGCCATGATCGCGAGAACGCACGTCGTCCACTTCCTGCTCGCTGTCATCATCTTCGCTTGGTAGGTGGGAAGGAACCGGGGAGGGTCCCGCGGTGGCGAAGGTTCGCGGAGCGGGACCGCTCGGGGAGGTGCCGGCGAAGATGTGGCGCGTGCGGCGCTCGCGCCAGGCGGGGCGCGCGAGCTATGGCGCCGATGTCCTGGCGCGGGGGGGGACGAGGGCGCGCGGCGTTCGAGTGGGAGAGCCACCGCGCGCGCCTCGGGAGGTGTCAGGTCAGGGGGCCGGCTGCAAGCCGCTGGCGCTCACGGATCCGCTCGCGTCCGGCGGTCCGGCCAGGTCGATCCGCGATGGATAGTCCAGCACCGGGTCGTAGGTGATGCCGCGCAGCGTCCCGTTCGCGCTGGCCTGGGTCGCCTCGTCGAACAGCGAGTCGATGGTGGGCCAGTGGTCGAGTGGGCCGGGGGCTGGCTCCCCCGTGGCCTCGTCGGTCGCCGCCTGAACCGCGCCGTCGATGACCACCAGCTCTATCGTGTGTCCTTCCAGGGTGTTCAGGAAGCCATCGGTTCGGTAGTCGTAGCGGTACCGGCTGAGGGAATGCGTCTCCCACCGCGCGCGATGGCTGGCGATGTCGCGCTGACTGACGCCGGTGGCTTCGCCACCGCAGCCTGCGATCAGCGCGCTGGCGGCGAGGACCGCGCAAGGGCGCCCGAAGCAGTACCAGGTCGGCACGTCGTCTCCTCGATCGGGTGAGCGGGCCTGCTACGTAACGCACAACCCCGCGTGCCGGCAGCCGGTCACGGCGGGGAAGCAACCCGGCTCGCGGCACGCCGGCTGGGGCGCTCCACGACGCGTCACTCCCGACGAGTACCTCGGACGCCACCGCGGTTTCTGGCGATGAACTCCCGGGCGCTCGGGGGCGTGAGAAGATCATCAGCGATCGCGGCGATGGCCTCGGCATCACGCCAGGCTGCCTGCAGCGGACCGATCTCCTCTTCCAGGGCGCGGCGCTCTTCTTCTTCGTGCACCGCGATCTCGAGCGCGAGGCGCTCACGCGCCGGGAGCAGAGGAAGCGCACCGTGGTCGACCGGCGGATGGGGACGTCCCCACGCATCGCCGACGCCGGTGCGCATGAACCGGGCGCGTCGCTCCCGGAAATCTCCCGTCAGCCGTCGCGAGGCCCGGGCGATGGCGGCGACGAACGCCTCGGGGCTCCCCGCAGCAGCGATGCGTTCCGCCGCCACGCGCGTTGCTTCCGCGGATGCGCCCCCTGCGTTCACGCGCGCCATGAGAATCCCGAGCGCGCGACGAGCCGGGTCGCCAGTGAGCGGTTGCGTTCCCGCCACGTGCCGGAGGTTGAGCACCCATTCGTCGGGCGTGGGGCCTGGAGCCAGATCTGTTTCCTTGATGTTCGCGCCGAACACGAGATATGGTCGCTCGCCCGTGCGCGGCACGTACGTGGTACGCAGATGATCCTTGTAGACGTGCACACCGTTCCACGCGTAGATGCCGCCCCACAGGAGAAAGGGCGGAATTGCGACGAACGCCGTCTGCAACACGCCGGTGGCCAGACCGATCGCGGCGCCGGCACCGGCGGCCGCGACGCCCGCGCCGATCCAGGCGAGCCTCCTACGCATCCGACCGCCGAATACGTCACCGTAGCGCCACGCCGCGAATTCCGGACGCAGCGGCCGTCCGATGCGGATCAGCTCCAGCACCTCCCGGAGCTTCGTCAGGCCAATGTGCTCAGTCTGCGCCCTGAGCCGCTGAGCGCGGAAGAGGCGCTCGCACTCCTCGATCGCCTCCCATCGTTCTTCCAGTGGCGTGAGGTTCCAGCGTGAGCACCCCGCGCAGACCACCCAGAGCCGCCCCTTCTCCGCATCGAATGCAAGACGGCGGCCGACCGGAAAGTGCTCGATGGCCTCGTTGCCGCCGAGCGAGCCATGGCAGAACAGGCAGGTGGAATACATGGCGGACGGGGGACGGGCGGACCTCGGATGATGCGGCGGCGCGCCGCGCCGCGCCGTCAGCCGACGGTGCCAGGCGACGCGCCCTGGGCCGTGCCCCGCTCCGCCGCGCGCGCCGCCCGCAGCTCGAGCCCGCGCGCGATCACGTACGCGATCAGAAGGAACACGAACGCGACGAGCAGCATCCAGGCGGTGCTCTGGAGTGTCTCGATCACGGTCCGGTACACCTCGAGCGTCCACCGGTCGGGCGTCAGCAGCAGCGGCGGCGACTTGGGGTCGCGCGGGATCACGTACTGCTCGAGCGACCAGATTCGCACCCCGCCCGATACCCCCACCACGTAGAGGGCGAAGATGAGATAGCGATGCCACGCGCCCGCCAGCTCCGGCGACACGATGCGGTCGAGGATGTGGCGCAGCGACGCGCTGAAGAGCCGCGCCACGACGAACGAGACGAACAGCGCGATCGCGAAGGTGACGAGCAGGAGTGTCAGGAACATGTCCGTCCCCGTCGAACGAGTGTGAGTGCCGGGTACCGCTCGTGGGAACCGAAGATGCCGGCTGGCGCCCGCGTTCGCCAGCGAACCGGCTACCGCGTCGGCCGCGCCCTGGCCGCCGTGAACCGGCGCAGCGCGGCGGCTCCGGCGGCATGCCCGAAGCGCTCCGCCTCCTCCAGCGGCGTCCCGTAATGGTCGATGCGCGTCCTCGCCTCCGGATCCGCGCCGTGCAGCAGGAGGATCTCCACCGCGGCGGCATCATCGCGGCAGGCCGCGTGGTGGAGCGCGGTGTAGTCGTTGACCCCGCGCTGGTGCACGTCGGCCCCCGCCGCGAGGAGAATTGCGAGCAGCTGGTGGCGGTCGGGTGCCGGGCGGTCGATCGCCGCGAAGAGCGACGGGAAGCCGGCGTGGCCGTCGTAATTCGGGTCGGCGCCGAGGGCGAGCAGCGCGCGCACGAGCGAGATGGGTCCGTGATAGATCGCGTGATCGAGGCACGTGTCGCCGCACTCGTCGCGCACGTTCGGGAAGTGCTCGGGATCGCCGAACGCCTCGCGCAGCGCGTTCACATCGCCGGCGGCGATCGCCGTCTCGATGGCCAGTGCCCTGGCGCTGGGTGTCGATGTCACTGCAATGAGCTCCCCTGTCGGTCGCTCTAGGTGGATTCAGGAGTCTCGAGAGGACGGGCGCTCACCGCGTACCAGTCCACACGCCGCGTGACGAACATGATCGCCGCGAGGATCGCGAACAGGCCAATGGAGCCGATGAGGAGCGCGTAGTCCTCGTTCATGAGGAGAAAGTAGAGATACCCGTAGAGTAGTGCGGTTCCTACCCCGATGAAGAGCGCACGTGCCACCCGGTGCAGCACCACCATCCCGTAGGCACCCACCATCCCCACCACCGCGGCGCTCGCGATGGCGTACGCCACGGGAAAGCCGAGGTGCTCCGACAACGACAGCTCGAGCAGAAAGAAGAGGCAGAGCGCCCCGCCGAGCATCAGATACTGGATGGGGTGGACCCGCACGCCGGCCAGAACCTCGATGAGCCAGATCGCGGCGAACGTGAGGAAGATGAACAGCCCCGCGTACTTGACGCTCCGCTCCGCCATCCGGTAGTGATCCACCGGATTCACGAGCTGCACGCCGAAGCGTGTCGAGTCGATCGCGTCGCGCATTCCGGAGTCGGACGACCACGCCTGTGGATAGCCTCGGCCGAGAAAGGGGATGGACCATCTGGCCTCGAAGCGCCCGTTCGAAATTCGGTGCTCCGCAGGCAGCCAGTTCCCCTGGAAGCTCGGGTTCCCGTCATTCCCCTGGATCTCCACGACGGTGGTCCGTCCGAACGGAACGACGTCCGTGCCGAGGCTTCCATTGAGCGAGAGGGGGAAGGTGAACCGCACCCGCCGCGTGGTGTCCGCCACCCCGACCATGGCGTGGATCCCTCCCCCTCCCTCGGTGAAGCCCCCCGTGCCCGGAAGGAATGGGACGCGCTCCCCGTTCCACGAGACGGCCGTCTCTTCCTGGATCGCGCGCGCATCGGAGATGCCGACGGCCAGATGGGCACGCCGCCAGTCCACGGCACTCGGGTCGACGTCGAGCTCCGTGAAGTCGGGGCGCCCGAACTCGCCATCCACGACCAGCCCGAGGCGGTAGACCGGGACAGAGAAGATCCCCCGGTGGCGTACGTCGGAATCGATGGTGCCGCGGATGTGGAGCTGCTCCGGCAGGAAGATCGCGTTCCGCGTCTCGGTTCGCGTGACTTGCTGCCCACCCGCCGGGGTCTCCGTGAACCGGCGCGTGTACGGCACCACGAGTACCGGACCCGTGATGGACTGCGCGTTCCCCCACTTCGATGACACGTCGGCGACCGCCATCTCACGCCGAGACTGCCGCTCCGAGACGAGCCCGCCGATCATCGTGATCGGGATCTGGAGCAGGAGCACCAGGAATCCCAGCGAGAACAGGCGCAGCAGGTGCGAGCTCCGCAGCGTGGTCGCGATGCGCTCGACAGAGTCTTTCACGGGCTACGGACCTCCAATGAGGGGTGGACCGGCCGCCAGCCTACGCGGAATCTGCCGTGTAGACGACCGACGGGCCAGAGTGCCACCCGTCGTCGCCTCACGAGTCCCGAAAGCACGGCGGGCGTGCCCTCGAGGACACGCCCGCCGTGATCACCACCGCAGTGCGGCTACCTGCCGGCCGCCCTCACGACTTCGCGTTCGCCAGCCCGCGTACCACCTTCGCCAGCTCGCGCACGCGGGGCGCGTCGCTCGCGCTGCCGGCATCGCGGTCGAGCTGCTTCGCCAGCGCCTGGAGCGCGCTGGCGCGCTTGGAGCCGTGCGCCGCCTCGGCGCTCTTCAGCGCGCTCGCGATCGCCGAGGTGCGCGCCTCCGGCAGCCCCTTGTCACGCACCAGCTGGTCGAGGTACGCGCGCGCCACCGGGAACGCCGCGGGCCACACGAGCTTCGGCTGGCTCTGCGGGTTCAGCCGGTCGAAGTGCACGAGCTTCGCCGCGTCGATCTCGTTCTGCGTCAGGTCGGCGCTGGGCGTCAGGTCGAACACGTCGAGCCCGCGCGCGATCGCCGAGCCGTAGATGTGGCCGTTGTACCAGTAGGCGGCCCAGTAGCCGCCGAGGACGAGCTGCGTGGAGTCGATCGGGCCGCGGTCGAAGTACGCGATCTCCTTCGGGTGCGCGGGGTCGGTCCAATCGAACACCGAGACGCCCCCCTGATACCACCCCTGCGCCATGATCGTGCGCCCCGGCACGGGGATCAGCCCGCCGTTGTGCGCCACGCAGTTCTCCTCGGGGGTCTGCGCCGCCGGCATCTTGAAGTAGCCCACCTGCGTGAGCTTGTCGTGATGCAGCGTGAAGATCGCGTCGGCGCCCCACTCGATGGGATCGCTGGCGCGGCACTTCGCCTGCGTGCCGCCCCCCCACTCGTCGGTGAACAGCAGCGCCGAGCCGTCGTTGCTGAACGTGGCCGAGTGCCAGAACGAGAAGTTCGTGTCCGCCACCGCTTGAATGCGCACGGGGTGCAGCGGGTCCTTGATGTTCAGCAGCAGCCCGTAGC
Source organism: uncultured Gemmatimonadota bacterium (assembly GCA_946479015.1). Next base: position 9,349 of record CAMLEQ010000032.1, read on the forward strand.
CGGAGCAGGCGCCGGCCGCCAGCCCGAGCTCGGGGTAGACGGTGATGTCGTGGCACTGCGACGGGCCGGCGTTCGGGCCGCCGGGGGGCATGTGCACGGTCACCCCGAGCTGCTGCAGCGTGTCCATGATCGCCCGCGTGCGCGCGCTGTCGCCGCGCTCCATCCGCAGGTCGGAGGCGAGACGGGCGATGCGATCGGAGTCGGCGGACGTGGTGTTCGCCGGGAGCTTGAAGCGGCGCAGCATGGCGCGCGCGGTGCGCTCGGCGGCGCCGTTCGCCGTGTCGGCGTACGCCACGCCGTGCGTCTGCGGCGCGGTGAGATCGTTGAAGATGCGCGGCGAGCTCACGATCTTCGCCTGCTCCGGGTGCGCGAGCGGCACCCGGATCACCTCGATCCGGAAGAGCGCGGTGTTGGGATCGGAGATGTCCCCCGCCTCGCACCCGGGCATCTCGCCGCTCGACCGCACGCGCGCGAGCCCGGAGACGTACACGTACACCACTCCCTTGTCCGCGGGATCGGGGACCAGGGTGTGCGTGTGCGAGCCGCGGCACGTCTGGACGTCGGCCACCTGCTTCGGATGATGCGGATCGGAGATGTCGAAGATGCGGATGCCGAGCATCCGCTCCTTGCTCACGCTGTCCTGCACGCCCTGGGTGCCGCAGTCCAGCCGGCTCCCCGTGTTCTCCGCCGAGACGAAGAGGAGGTGGCCGTAGACCGAGACGTCGCCCTGCTCCGTGAAGCAGACATCGACGTCGGTGAGCTTGGGATCGAGCGGGTTGGCGATGTCCCAGATCTGGAGACCGCTGAAGTTCCCCTGGTACACGTAGTGGCCGCCGAACGCGAGATCGGAGTTCGCGTAGGTGAGCCCGCCCGGGTCGTTGGGGTGAAAGACGTCCGGCTTGTTGCGATGGGCGACGAGCTTCATTCCCTTCGCCGCGACGCCGGCATCGTACAGTCCGGCCTTGAGGCCGACGCGCGGATCGGTGGTGCTCGACTGGGCCCGCGCCGGCGCGCCGAGCGTCAGCGAGGCGGCGGCGCAGAGCGCGGCGGCGCCGAGTGTGGAGCGTGTACGGCGGGAAGCGTTCCGAGGTGTCATCTGTTCTGACTCGCGGTGAGCGTGTTCAACATCGCCTGCATGCGCGCGATCTCCGCGCGCTGCCCGGCATCCACATCGGTGGCCAGATTGGAGAGCTCCGGCTCCTGCCCCGCGCCCGGGGTGGCGTAGAGCTTGGCGACCATGTCCAGGGCGCCCTGGTGGTGCTTGATCATCCCCGTCAGGTACAGGCTGTCGAACGCCGTGCCGCGTGCGGCGTCGAGCGCCCGCATCTCCGCCGGGGTGAGCATCCCCGGCATCATCGTCGAGTGGTCGCCCATGTCCATCCCGGGCATCGCCATCCCGCTGCTGTCGCCCCCGGCGCCGGGGTGGTCGTGCGACGCGTGCAGCGGATCCGGCGCTGGGAGGTGCCGGGCACGCAGCCAACGCTGCATCACGTCGATCTCGTCGCGCTGCGAGAGCGCGATGCGCTTGCACAACGTGGCGACGTCGGGACGGGCACCGTGCGTGGCGGCCCAGTCGGACATCACTACCGCCTGGGCGTGATGATAGATCATCCCCTGCACGAAGTGGACGTCGGCCTGGGTGTAGCGGTGCGGCGTGGCGGCCGTGCCCTGGGCCGGCAACCGCGCGGCGAACGTGAGGGCCGCCAGGAGCGCCATGGGCGCCCAGGCGGCGCGGCGCCGGAGTGACGGTGTGGAGGTCATGCGATCGATCGAGCTGCGTGTCGGGAGGGACGGTTGCGACTGCGGACGTTGCCCATCTGCCATGGAGAATCTACGGTCCGCGCCGCCCGAGCGTTGAGCGAGGGGGTGGAGAGACGTGCTGGCGTCTCGATTCCGGGCGAAGCGCATCGCCGTCGCCCCCGGAAACAAGGTGAACGGATATCGCATTGCTCCTTTGGTGGCCGGCACGCTCGCGGCTGCGGCGTGCCGGCCATGGCGGACAACCGATCAGGGAGTTGCACATCATGACCAGCCGGACCCCGAAGCAGGTCATCGAGCGGTACCTCGATGCGCTGCTCGCAGGCGACCTCGACACCATCCGTGACAGCTTCGCGGAAGACGCCACCTGGACGATGTATGGAGAATTGCCGATCGCCGGCCCGTGGGTGGGCCGGGACCGCATCGTCGACGAGTTCCTGACGCGCGCCGCGGGGAAGCTGTTCGAGCCCGGAAGCCCGCAATTCGCGTTCCCCACGATGATCGCCGACGGCGACACGGTCGCACTCGAGTGGCAGGTGCGCGCCCGCACCGCGGCCGGCGCGCCGTACGACAACCACTACTGCGGGATCTTCGTGGTCAGAGAGGGGAGGATCGCCGCGGTGCGCGAGTACCTGGACTCCGCACGCGCGGCCCGCCTCCTGTTCGCCGAGGTGTAGGCCGACGCCGCGGCGTCATGCGCCGCGGCGGATCGCGCTCTGGTAGGCGGCGAGGCTCGCGGGGTCGTCGATGCTCCCGTGGTGGTGGAACAGCTTCCAGCGCCCGCCCTCGTAGCGAAAGCACCGAGTGGTGCGGATGCTCAGGGGCTCGGCGGGCGAGTCGCCCACCCGATACTCGCCGGTCTCGCGACCCGTGAAGACGGCGTAGCTCGCGTCGGCGTAGGCGACGATGTCGCCGAAGCTCACGGTGACGCGCGCGGGGCCGTCGAAGATCCGCGCGTACAGCGCGATGATCGCGTCGCCACCCCGCAGGATCCCCCCGAGCGGGTTGTCGAGTTGCGCCAGCGGGTCGTCGGTCCAGACCCTGGCGAATGCATCGCGATCGCGATGGTTGAACGCGTAGTAGAAGGACTCGAGCGCGGCGAGCGCGCCGTCCATGCCCGGCCGGTGCGCCTCATCGAGGCGATTGCGGGCCGTCGTGCCGAAGGACAGGTCGAGATGCTGGGTCATGGCGGTCTCCTCGCCGATTGAACATCCCACCAGACGCGGTCGTTCCCCGGTGCGGAGCAGAGGGGTGGGCTCGGCGACGCACTGGCAGAGATGGACGTGGCCGGAGCGCCCCCGGCAGGCGGCGAGTCTCGGCGTCAGATGCCGAGCAGGCGGCCCACGGCGACGGCGAGAAAGAATTGGTCGATCCAGAGCAGCGTGTTCACCGGGGCTCGATGACGTAGGAATGTCCGCGAGGCAGCGGAAACCAATCGCGTCGTGCTAGCGAGTGATTATTCCCTCACGAGCGTGACGCGCCGATCTCTCACCTGGTTCACCCGGCAGCGCGAGGCGAGCTGCCCCGATGCGGGAAACGCACACCGGGCGCGATCGCGCGATGGATCGCCGGTCAGTGCCGGACGTGGGGACCCGAGCACGCGCGGTTATACTTGATATCAAGTATTTGATATCGTATACTCGATATCGACCATACCCCCGGCACCATGGACACCAGACGCAAGGTCGCCAACCCTCTGGCGCTCGCCGTGCTCGCCGAGCTGCTCACGGGGCCCAAGCACCCGTACGAGATGGCGCGTCGCCTCGAGCAGACGGGCAAGGACCGCCACATCAGGTACAACCAGAGCTCGCTCTACATGGTGGTGCGACAGCTCGAGCGCGCGGGCTTCATCGCGGAGCACAGAACGGTGCGCGACTCGCAGCGCCCGGAGCGGACGGTCTACGCGCTCACCGCCGCGGGTCGGCGTGAGCTGCACGACTGGATGCGCGCGCTCGTCGCCCGCCCCGAGCGAGAGTATCCGAGCTTCCTCGTCGCGCTCTCCCTCATCGCGGTGCTCCCCCCGGAGGAGACCATCGACCTCCTCGGCCAGCGTCTCGGAACCCTCACCCAGGAGAGGGACGAGATCAGGAGCACCATGCGGAAGGCCACGGAGGACGGCGTCCCCTGGGTGTTTCTGGTCGAGGAGGAGTATCGCCTCAGGGTGATCGAGACCGAGCAGCGCTTCGTGAAGAAGCTCATCGACTCGCTCGGCACCCCCGACTACGTCCGCCGCTGGCACGAGTGGCACGACTCGCTGGGGAAGAAGTGAGAACCAAGACTTCGAGGTGCGCGACATGACGGTGCAGAAGGCAGTGATCATCGGAGGCGGCGTCGCGGGACCCGCGGCCGCGCTCGCGCTCCACAAGGCCGGGATCGACGCGACCGTGTGCGAAGCGTACGAGAGCACGGCGGATGGAATCGGGGGCGTGCTCATGGTCGCGCCGAACGGGCTCGACGCGCTCGAGGTGCTCGGCGTGGACCTCGGCGACATCGGGCAGCCGATCCGGCGCCAGGTGATCGCCGACCACCGCGGGAAGCGCCTGATGCGGTTCGACGGCGTCCCCGGCCTGGCGCCGAGCCGGGTGCTCTGGCGCTCGCAGCTTCACCGCGCGCTGCACGACCATGCGCTGGCGCGGGGGATCCGCATCGAGCACGGCAAGCGCCTGGTGCGCGTGAGCGAGAGCGCGAGCGCCGTCACCGCGCATTTCGCGGATGGCAGCAGCGCGACGGGGGATGTGCTCATCGGCGCCGACGGCATCCGCTCGACGGTGCGGAAGCTCATCGACCCGGGCGCGCCCGATCCGCGGTACGTCGGCCTGCTCGGCTTCGGCGGCAGGGCCACGGAGAGCGGCGTGCTGGAGCCGACGGACACGATGTACTTCACCTTCGGGACTCGCGCGTTCCTCGGCTACTGGACCGACCCCGATGGCGGCGTGATGTGGTTCAGCAACCCGCCCCGGGAGCAGCCGCTCCCGCTCGCCGAGGCACGCCGGATCCCCGCGGCCGATTGGCTCGCGCACCTGCGCGAGACTCACGCCGGCGACGTTCCGGGCGGCGCACTGGTCCGGCACACGAGCGCGGACGATCTGTTCGTGCTCGGCGCGATGGACATGCTCCCGAGCGTCCCACACTGGCATCGCGGACGGATGGTGCTCGTCGGCGACTCCGCGCACGCGCCGTCGTCGAGCTCCGGGCAGGGGGTGTCGCTGGCGCTGGAGAGCGCGCTGGAGCTGGCTCGGTGCCTGCGCGACCTCCGCGACGTGCAGGAGGCGTTCTCCGCGTACGAGCGGCTCCGGCGGCCGAGGGTGGAGCGGATCGCGGCCAGCGCGGCGAAGACCAACAACCGGAAGGCGGCGGGGCCGATCGGCAAGGCGCTCATGTCGGTGCTCATGCCCATCGCCAGCAGGACGTTCCTCCGGCCGGAGAAGATGTTCGGCTGGATGCACGGCTATCGCGTTCACTGGGAGCAGGCCGTGAACGCGTAGGGTGGCGCGTGGGGCGCTGCCCTTCCCGCCCCGTAGTTAGACTACGGGATCACCGACGAAAGGGGAGCCACGTGAACGACCAGCATCGATCACCACGCGGGAGGGGGCCGCGGCGCGCGGCGCGCGGCGGGTGGAGACTTCTCATCGGCTGCGCGCTGGTCGTGGCCGGCGCCTGCCGCGACCCCCACCCGCGCGCGAGCGCCGCCGCGGACAGCGCACAGGCGACGCGCTGCGGCGCCGACGTGGGTCGCGTCGTCGAGCGCCTCGGCGAACGCATACGGCTGGTGTCGCTGCTGGCCCCCGACACGATCGTGCGGCGCGAGCTGGCGGATGCGTACGCTCCGCTGGTGACCGCGCAGCTTCTCGCCTTCTGGCAGGCGGCGCCCGCCGGCGCGCCGGGCCGGCAACTCTCGAACCCCTGGCCCGCGCGCATCGAGGTGCGCTCCATCCATCCGGAGGGCGACGCCTGCCGCGTCGAGGGCGACGTGGCGTACGTCACGAGCGCGGATACCACCGCCGTCGTGGAGCGGCGCCCCGTCACGCTGCGCGTGCGGGAGACGGACGGCGGCTGGCGCGTGGGCGAGTACGCGAGCACCGCCGCGCGCAACGACGCGTCGGCGCCGGCCAACGTGGTGCGCCGCTACTACGACCACATCCGAGCCGGCGACTACGACTCCGCGTACGTGCTGTGGGAGCGCGGCGGCGCGGCGAGTGGGCAGACGCTCGCGAAGTTCAGGGCGGGCTTCGCGCGGACGGCGAACGTGCGCGTGACGATCACCCACGGCATCCGCGTCGAGGGGGCCGCGGGCTCGCAGTACGCCACCGTGCCCGTGGCGGTCGACGCCGAGCTGCGAAACGGCACGCGGCAGCACTTCGAGGGAACGTACACGCTGCGCCGCGCCATGGTGGACGGCGCGACGCCGGAGCAGCGGCGCTGGCACATCTATGCCGCCTCCCTCACTGCTCGACGGCGGTGAAGCGGGCGAGCGTCCCCGTACGTCCGATGAGGGAGAGGGTGTCCCCCGAGATCTCGTGACGCTGCGTGGAGCGGAGCGCGGAGAGGAAGGCCTGCTCCTGCGTGACGGCCTGCGGGTTCAGGCACGCCATGCGCGTGGTGGCCGCCGGCCCGAAGCGCAGCTCGGCGCCGTCGCGCGTGAACGAGCCGGAGAGCCGGTTGCACCCGGTGGAGCCCACCACCCGACCGCGGTCCGGGCCGAACTGCAGGTACGCCTCGCGCGCGCCCTCCGCTTCGGCCACGGCGGGCTCCCCCTTCACATCCATGAGGCGCCAGTGGGTTCGCTCCAGCGGGATGCTCGCCGACCGGCTCGCGGGCGTGGCGCACGCGACGACGGCGGCGAGCATGAGCAGGTATCGCATGGCGTGGAGCGACCGCATGGAGCGTACCTCCATTGGCGGCGAGAGCGCGGCGCCGGCGCGGCGGGCGCCGGAGCGCCTCCCGCGGGCTACCGGCGCCCGTCCCCCTCGCCCTCCCTCGCCGCCGCGCGCCGCGCCTCGTCGAGGAGCCGCATCACGGCCTCATCCTGCTCGGCGT
>CAMLEQ010000033.1 GCA_946479015.1 uncultured Gemmatimonadota bacterium
GTATTACGCAGCCGGCGTGTGGCGTGGGGCGCGCGGCGCGGGCCCCCGGGGGGTCCCGGGGGCCCCCCGCCGCCGTTCGAGTCTGCCATCCCGCCCTCCCCCAGCTCCCCCCGGCCCCTGGCCCCCGGCCCAAGCCCCCGCGCTTCAGACGCCGCCGTTCTTACTCTGGAGCTCCTTCCGGTACGCGTCGCTCGCGTAGATCGCCACCTCCACGCGTCGGTTCTGCTGGCGTCCCGCATCGGTGGCGTTCGATGCCACCGGCTCCGCCTCGCCGCGCCCTGAAGTGTGGATCCGGTCGCGCGACACCCCCTGCGCCGCCAGGTAGTCCGCGGCCGCGAGCGCGCGCCGCTCGGAGAGCTGCTGGTTGTACGAGGAGGTGCCCACCGAGTCCGTGTGGCCGACGATGAGCAGGTCGGTGTTCGGGTACTTGTCGAGGCTCGCCGCCAGGTTGTGCAGGTTCTGTCCCGCCTCCGGGCGGATCCGGTCGGAGTCGAAGTCGTAGAGCAGCCCCGACTGGAACGTCACCTGGATTCCCTCCCCCACGCGCTCCACCTTCGCGCCGGGGATGTTCTGCGCGAGCTCTCGCGCCTGCTTGTCCATCTGGTGGCCGATGATCGCGCCCACCGCGCCTCCCACCGCCGCGCCGATGATGGCGCCCTTGGCCGTGGACCCGTTGTTCTTCCCGATCACGCCGCCCACGGCGCCGCCGGCGCCCGCGCCGATGATCGCCCCCTTCTGCGCGCGGTTCATGCTCTTGCACGACGCCGAGCCAATCGTCGCCAGTATAATGAGTGCGGCCGCGCCGCCATTCCGCCGAGCTGTGCTGCGCATGGTTCATTGCTCCTTGCTGGTGCGTCGGGACTCTCCTAGCAGGAGCAATGCCACAGTCCGCCTACAGCGGTCCGACCGAACCCGCCACGATCGAGGCGCTCGCTCGCGTCAATTGCGCTTGCAACTCTCGAGGACGGCACGCACCTCCCGCGCGAGCAGGTCGGGGGTGAACGGCTTGGGGAGGAACGGAGCGTCCGAGATGTCCAGGCCGGAGCGCGAGATGTCCTGCGGAGAGTACCCCGACATGTACATCACCCCGATGTCCGCGCGCCGCACGCGAATCTGCTCCACGCAGGCCCGCCCGTCGAGCTCTGGCATGATGCAGTCGGTGAGCACCAGGTCGATCGGCGCATCGTACGTGCGTGCGACGGTCAGCGCGTGGCGCCCGCTCCACGCCTCGAGCACCCGGTATCCGCACCGCTCGAGTATGCGCCGCATCGCCGCGCGCACCTCCGCGTCATCGTCCACGAGCAGGATCGTCCGCCCCGCATCCGCCGGCGCGCACACCCCGCTCCGCAGCAGTGCGTGATGCTGCGCGTTGTCGATCGCCTGCGCGGCAAGATACGCCAGCTGCTCGGCGAGTCGGATCGTCGGCGCGCCGTAGCCGCCGCGCCGCCCCGCGTCCGTGAGGACCAGCGCGCCGAGCGAGCGCCCCTTCGCCTGGAGCGAGAGCACCAGGCTCGTGCCGGCGCCGAGCGCTTCGCCGAGCGTACCGAGCGCGGGATCCATCGATCCGATCGATGCCGCCGGAGCAGTCGGGTCGTGCGGCACGACCTCCGTGAGTCCCGTGCGAGCCACGCGCGCGATCGCGCCATCTGCCTCCGGCGCGATCGCGCGGCGCGTGAGAGCATCACGCATCAGCACCTCCCCGCGCCGGGAGGCGGCGGCACCCTCGCGCCGCTCCAGGCGTCGGTCGCTCCCGGCGAGATAGACGACGCACCAGTCGGAGAGCGCTGGCACTGGCGCCGCCGCGGCGCGCGCGAGCGTGGTCCCGAGATCGAGCGAGCGACCGAGCACCGTGCCGGCGTGCACCAGGAAGCGGAGCGCGTTCACCTCGGCACGAAGGCTCTCGTCCTCTTCCGGCAGGGCGAGGGATGTGGCGATGTCGGCGTGATTCGGTTGCATGATGGTTCCGTATTGAAGGGTTTCATGGGAGCGCGAACGCTCGCCTGTCGCGGAGTTCGGCGTCGGCAGGTGCAGCACGTCCCACCTCACGGCCGCCTGCCCGCGCGCGCGCATCCCTCGCGCGCCGGATCGGTGCCGTCGCGCGCCAGCGCATCGCGCGCGCGCATCTCCTCGTCCGTGAGCGGTCCCGGGTCCGGCACGCGCAGCCGGAGTCCATCCGGCAGCACCGTCGGGCTCACGAGACGGCATCGGTTCGCCACCCAGATCTTCGGCCACAGCGCCGCGTCGCCGTACATGAAGCTCGCGATCGCCATGAGATTGGTGTCCCATCTGGTCACCGTGTACCAGTGCCGGACCGCTGTGGAGCCCGGCGCCCCGCTTCGCACTCCATGCCGGCCCGCGGTGTAGCTGTCGCGCGCGGCGATCTCCTCCGAAGTGAGCGGCGCGGAGTCGGGGACGAACAGCCGCACTCCCGCCGGGAGCCGCTCGGCGGAGCGGAGCATGCGCCGGTTCGCGAGCCACAGCTTCGGCCAGAGCGCGCTGTCGCCGTACACGAAGCCCGCGATGCTCGGCAGGTCCGTGTCCCATCGCGTGACCGTGTATCGGTGGTGGATCGCGCCCGGCGCGCGGGCCTCGCGGCCGGCGGCGACATCGGTGCGGCGCACAGAGGAGTCGGCGGCGGCCACTCGGGCCACCGTGTCGCCCGCCGGCCGGAGGTGCGCCACGGCGGTGCTGTCACGGGACCTCGCATCGAGCTCACCCTTGATGATGATGCGTATCGCGCGCTTGCGCGGCAGCACTCGCGCGGCGATGGCAGTGTCGCTCCCCGGCGCGACATCGAGTTCGAAGGCCTCCTGCTCCAGGTAGTGCTCCGGCGGCAGCATCGCCCGCTCCACCCGGAGCGTCCAGCGCCCCGGACGCAGATCCTCGAAGCGGAAGCGCCCGTCGCCGTCGGTGACCCGCCGCACGATCTCGCTCCCGCTCGTGAGCGCGACGATGGCGCCCTGCAGACCGCCCACTCGCGTGATGGACGAGCCCGAGTCCGCCGCGCCCGCAGCCGTGGCGTTGAACACATCCACTTGCCCGCTCACGCGCGCGGCGCGTACCACCCCCAGCTCCACGCGCGTCGTGCCACCTACCGTCACCTTCACCGGCAGCGGGTTCTCCTGCGTGGGTACACGGTCGAGCCCGATGCTGCCGCGATCGAGCTCCAGGTACTGCACGCCGGGGCGAATGCCCGTCAGCATCAGACGCCCGGCACCGTCGGTCAGGACGGCGCGCCCGCCCACTCGCACGAGCGCATTCGCGACGCCGCGTCCGCTCTCCACGTCGTACACGCGCCCGCTGATGCGCGCCGACGTGCGCGAGTGGCTCACCGGGATCCCGAGCGGCACGCGGTATTCGAGCTCCGCCACCGACTCGCCGAGCGCCGCGACGCCAGCGAACGTGCGCAGGCGCACTCTCGCACTCAACTCGTGTCCGAACGGGAGCCGCTGCTCCACCGCCGCGTCCACGCTGCCGGACCGGAACGAGGAGTTGGTGCCGTCGCGCACCCCGCGTGCGAGGAGCCGAATGCGCGTGGCATCGTGACCGAGCCGCATGGTCGCATTGGCCGTGGCCGACATCTGCTCGCGCGACCAGGACGTGTACAGGCTGCTCCCTGCCCAGCGGTCGACCGAGACGCCGTACGACATCCGGGTGCCCGGCGCGAGCAGCGCCTGCACCGCTTCGTGCTCGAACGGGCGCCACTCGGCGACCGCCGCCCGCTCCCTCGAACGCCCGCGCTCGGCGAGTCCGGCAATGGTCAACGGACCGAGCCGCGCGCGCGCGCGCAGCCGCACCGATTCCTGCACGCCGCCACGACCGAGGAGCAGGGAGCCGGCGCGCTCCGTCCGCACGTAGTCCGCGCCGATCGCCGAGCCGTACGCGATCCCCCCTTCCATCCGCCGCTGCCGATCGTCGATCGTCGTGGCCAGGAACGGGATCGAGTGCGACTGTTCCGCGATCTGGCCGTGCACCGCGAGCTGGCGCCAGACGCGCACCCAGGCGCTGCCGCCATCGTAGGCGGTGCCGCTCGCCGAGCCCGGGTAGTCCCTCCCCGCCGCGAGGTGCTGCGCCGAGATGCCGAGCCGCGCCCAGCTCCCGGTGAGCGAGACGGTGTTCGCGGTGCTCCGCCTCGTGGCGCTGGCGCCGAAACCGTACTCCGCATCCACGCGCGTGCCGGGGATCGGCGCCACCGAGCCGCGCACGGCCCAGAGCGAGCCTGGACGGCTCCCTCCTCGCGACAGGTAGGTGACCCCCAGCGTGGAGCTCGTGCCGAGGCGGGCGGTGGCGAAGCCGCCCTCGTGCCGGTCGTCGTAGAACGTGGATCCCCACCGACTGCGGAGCGCGAAGCCGCCGACGGTGAGCGGGCCGGTGGTGACGCGCCCCGATGCGCCGAAGCCCGAGCGCCCGCTCTCGGTGAGCGGCGAGAGTGCCACGCTCTGATCGCCGAGGCGAAGGTCGGCGCGCGACGAGCCGAGTCCGATCCGGTATTCATCCCGCTCCCCGAAGGCGACGAGCGGTGCCGGCTGGGGGCCGCGCAGGAGGACGTCGAGCTGCGTGTCCCCTCCATCCGTGAGCGTTCCTCGCGCCCGCAGCTCGCCCGTGTAGTACATCGCCTCCGGCGTCCCCGGCGCGCCCTTCACGCTGATGCCGCGCACGGCCACCTCGGCGGGGAGCGTGTGGAAGCGATGCGCCGGTTCGGTCACCTGCGGGATGAGCTCCACCACGCTCGCCGCGCTGGCCGGCGGCACGCTGTCGCGCGCGGCGAGACTCGCGCGGAGCTCGAGCCGGTGCAGGAGATGCCGGCTCCGCAGGCCGTCGGTCCGCACCACCACGCGCACCTGCGCCGACGCGCCGGGGCGCAGGTGTACCACGCCGCTGTCGAGCGACGTCGGCAGATCGTTGCCGCTCGCGACGCGCAGTGTCACCGCTGCCTCCACGTTGCCGGAATTCCGCACCGAGAACGTCGCCGCGTAGGCGCTCCCCGCCGCGATGCGGCGCGGCGCGTCGAGGAGCACGACCTCGATGTGGTGGTACGCGCGCACGTCCACGGCGATCGAGTCCACGCGCAGCAGCACGCGCGCATCGCTCGGGAGCGGTGTGAGCACCACCCAGTACCGCCCCGGCGCCGCATCGGAGGGGACCGCCACGCGCACGATGCACAGCTCGCGCGCCCCCGCGTCCGCGTCGATCGGCGCCTGGGGAGTAACGAGGCGCCAGCCGGCCGGGTACGCGATGCGCGGCTGGATGCGCATCGCGCGGCGCGAGGGGTTCGACACCCGGAACACCAGCGTGACGCCATCGCCGGGCTTCGCGGCGACGCTGTCCGGGGCGTGACCGCCGGTCGCGTCCGGAGCGGGAGTGCTGGCTCTGGCAGAGATGGGCATCGCGGCGAGCAGCGAGAGCAGGACGGCGCAGCCCGTGCATGCGAGCCGCAGGCTGGACACCGTGCTCCCGATCAGAACGTGAGCGTGATCTGCCCGCCGATCACGTCGTCGCCGCCGCCATCGACCAGGAGCAGGGCGCGGTAGCGCCCCGGTTTGAACCGCGTGAGGTCGAAGCGCTGCCGCAGCGAAGAGCCAGGGTAGAGCGGCTCGCGCCCCTGCGAGAGCTTCCCCGCGAGCGTGCCGCTCTCATCGTACAGCTCGATCGAGAGCTTCGGATGGATGCCGCGCTCTCCCGTGTTCACGATGTCCCAGAGCAGAAGCCGGCGGCCGTCCACCATCGCCACCTTCACATCGCCGAAGGCGACCTTGGTCGCACCGCGCGGAAGGAGGTGTGTCACGAGCTGGATGGCGTAGCGCACGTGCGCCTCCACCCCGACGTGCACCTGTGGGGTGGACGCGGCGTGCAGCCGCGACTCCGGTGACGTCTTCGCGATCACCTCCACCATGAGCATGCTCCAGTGCGTCCCCGGGAGTGGCGCGGCATCGCGCGGCGGCACCGTGACGGTGTAGCTGACGTCCACCGTCTGGTGCGAGGGGATCATGACGTACGATGGACTGAACGCGATCCACTTCGCGTTCGAGCGCGGCGTCGTGCCCGGCGCGCCGTAGAGCGTGCGGCCGTCGGCGTACGCCAGGTAGTCCGTCTGGTAGAGCTTCGCCTCCACCGGCCCGTCAGTCGGATTACCTAGCGTGATGACGCCCGAGTAGCGCTCGCCCGGCCGCGCCTCGCGCTCGACGATCGAGCCGCTGCGGATCTCGATCTGCGCCGCCACGGCGGTGGGCATCATCAGCGCCGCCGTGAGCGCGATGGTCATGGTGTGGCAATGTCTGCGGAGTCCGAACACTGCGTCTCGATGTGGTGAGTGGCCCCTAATGAATGCATCTTCATCGCGCGCGTGCTCGTTAGGCGATCATAATCGTGTTCGCTGCCTTCGACGCCCGTGTCGCGCGCGATGCGCACCTTGCTGTGACGATCGGATGTATGGGAAGTCATAGCTCCGACCGACACCCGCCGCGGCCCGCACACGCGATGCACTCCAGTGAGAATCGTCTCACGCGATGGCGAAGCGCGGCGCGCCGCGGCCGGGGGAGCTCGACGGATCACGCATCGGTCCCGCTCGGGCTCGACGTTCACCTCACACTTCTCTCTGAGGACATCTTCATGAAGCTGATCCGCTTTCTCCCCGCGGTCGCGCTCACCGCGCTGATCACCGGCACGGCGAGCGCGCAGAGCACCACCGCGCAGGCGACGGTGACCTACTCGGTGACGGACACCAAGTCGATCGCGGTCTCCGGCGACCCGGGGGCGATGAGCGTGAGCGCCGGCGGCTCCGGCGCGACGGCGACGGAGAACACGACGACGTACGACGTGACCACGAACGCCGCGCCCGCCTCCCCGGCGAAGATCACGGCGCAGCTCGGCTCGGCGATGCCGACCGGCGTGACGCTGAGCGTGGATCTCGCGGATCCCGATGGCGCCGGCGCCGCGACGAGCGCGGGCTCGGTCGCGCTGAGTGATGCGGCCGCGACGGACGTGGTCACGAACATCTCCAACCTCGATGCGCCGGGAAACACGATCACCTACTCGCTCGCGGCGACCGCCGCGGCGTCTGCGGCGTCGAACAACACGGTCGTGGTGACGTACACGATCCAGTGAGCGCCCGCTCGGGTGGCCGCTGAAGCACGACGCCTCCGGCGGCATCGCCGGAGGCGTCGTGCTTCGTGTCGGGACCCGGCCCCGACGGGGGAGCGCGGCAACCTCTCGATCCTCCTCAGTATCTTCCCACCTCCCCTCACGCGGGGTTCGCCTCCATCTCCCGCCACGGCAGTGCCCTCGAGCGGATGAAGCGCGCGAGCCGGTCGGCCGCGACCATGGCCACGATCCCGATCAGCAGGTGCGCCACGCGCACCACCCAGTGCGCGGGTCCGGGGAGCAGTCGCATCTGCGCGATGCCGAACGCCGGGATCACCAGCCCCCACGCGACGGCCGCGAGCACCAGCGCCGGGTGCAGCCCGGCGCGGGCGGCGATCGCGGCGAGGAGCCAGAGCGCGATCACGAACGCCACCCCGATCGCCATGTGAACCGGCAGGAGCGCCAGCGCCCGCCCGCTCCAGAACAGCAGGCCGAGCACCACCAGCGCCGGCCCCGTCACGCGCACCACCCAGCGCGCGATGTTCGTCATCCTCATCATTGGTCGCCCCTCCCCTCCAACTCAAGCGTGCGCCCGGCCGCTCACCCGTGCGCGCGGGAGGAGGCGGGCGAGGTAGCGCGCGGTGAGCGCGGCGGGGATCACGTGCAGCACCCCCGTGATCTCGAAGAACCAGTCGTTCGGCATCTCGTACATGGGCGGCGGAAAGAGCGCGCGCATGTGCGACGTGGACAGGCCGGCCAGGTACAGGACGTTCTTCAGCACGTGGTTGTACGCCCCCTCGAACACGCCGAGGAAGAGCACGAACACGACTGCGTTCACGACGAAGAACGTCCACCACGCCGCGCGCCCGGTGGCACTCGCGGGGCGCGCTCGGCTCACCGCGAGCGCGCCGATCATGACGAGCAGCGCGAGCCCGGCGACGAGCGCCGCGTGGGCGCGCCACGGCGTGTGATAGCGGAAGGCGCCGTACACGTGATGGATGGCCGTGACGGCGTACACCATGGCTCCGCCGAGCAGCGCTCGGCGCTCACCCTGGCGGTCGTGGGACAGTGCGTGATGCGACATGATCGAGAACCTCGTTCCAGGGAGGCGCCGGCACCCCGTCCGGCGCGCGGGGGCCGCGGCGGGCGCCGCGACCGTAACTTTGGTAATAATACCAATCGCCTTGGTAGGGTTCCCAATCACCCTCCCCCCGCCGCGCCGCGGCCGCTGGCGCGGGGCGCGCGCCCCTGGTAGGATCACCAGAGACCCATCCCGAGCGCCGATGCCAGAGAGAAAGCCGACCCGGAAGCGGGCGCGTCCCCGGAGCCCCGCGCGTCCAGCCAAGTCCCCCGCTCCACCCTCGCCCCAGCCGCATGCGCCGGCGCCGCGGCGCGAGCGCGGCGACGTCCGCGAGCGCATCCTCGACGCCGCCATGGCGATCCTGCACGAGGAGGGGATCCAGGGGCTGTCGCAGGTCCAGGTGTCGCGCCGGGCGAAGGTGCGGCAGTCGCACCTCACCTACTACTTCCCCAAGCGCCACGACCTCACCGAGGCCGTGGCGCAGCGCTTCCTCGACGGCATGCTCCACGACATCGAGCAGGCTACCGCCGGCGCGGCCGCGGGGGGCGTGGAGGCGATGCTCCGGCGCATGGCCGCCGCCATCCTCGATCGGGGGCACATGCGCATGTTCACCGCCGTCGTCGTGGAGGCCGACGGCGATCCCGAGCTCCGCGCCATGCTCGCCCGCCTCACTCGGCGGCTGCAGGCCATGCTTGCCGAGCGTCTCGGAGGGGGCAAGGGCGGCATCCGCGCCATGGAACGCGCGGAGCGCGTCCTGGCCGCGATGTGGGGGATGGGACTCTACGACTTCATCATGCGGCCGGCGCGCCCGCCGGTGTTCCCCACGGAGGGGTGGGACGTGGACGGCGCCTGAGCGCGCCGCGCATCGCCCGGCGGGCCCGGCGATGTCGCCGCGCGCGCATCCCGGCCGTCACGGCCCCGTGAAGAACTCCGCCATGTTCGATGCGGCCGCCGCCGTCCCTGGAAAGCGCGCGAGCCCCAGCCCTTCGGCGGTGAGACGCAGCGTGCTCTCGTGCCCGTACGGCGCGCCCGAGCGGTAGCCGCGCTTCGACCGCGGGCTCACCTCCACCCACGCCACGCGCCCTCCGCCTCCGGTGCCGTCGTCGTGCGTGGCCTCGTCGAACACGATGATGAGCAGGCCATTGTCCTGGAATGCGGCGCTCGAGATGAGCGGCGCGATGTGCAGGCGCAGCCACGCGTCCGCGGTGGCGGGGGGACAGTTGTGCGCATCGTCGCACATGTCCGGCACGATGAAGCCGTAGTCGGGGAGCGCGTTCCCCTTCAGGTCCGCGCCGAGCTGCGTCAGCGGCACCAGGTTCTGTCGCTGCGCCGGATCGTCCACCACATCAGAGAGGTACGACATCGGGTTGTGCGACCGTGCGTACCTGCCCCGGCTCCCTCCCGTGTAGCCCGCGAAAGGGAGGTCCTCGTCGTACGACTTCCACGTCCTTCCCGCGGCCACCAGCTCGCGCACGATGTTGTCCGCCGTCACCGTGCCGCCGAACGCGTCGTCGTTCGTGACGACGTCTCCCACCGTGAGCATGAAGTAGTTGCCGATGGACGGGTGCGTGTCCGCGTGGTACTCGGTGGCGAGCCCGTACTGGCCGGCGAGGCTGTCCAGGTACGGCATCGCGTGCCCGTCGATCACCGTCTCGTAGTCGCGGTTCTCCTCCACCACCACGAACACGTGCGAGAAGCGCGGGGTGGGCTCGCTCGTCGCCGATGAGTGCGGCGCCGTCGCGTCGCTCGTGCTCCCGCATGCGGCGAGGAGGAGCGCCCCCGCGCCGAGTACCAGTCGTCCAGCCCGCTGCATACCGTACCGCCCGCCTCGATGTGCCTCCGGTGTCACCGCAGCCGGCACGATGGCGCCGGACTCGGCACCGGTGTCGAAGGCAATTCCCGGACTTGCGGCGGCGGCGGCTTCGTGCATCCGTCGTGGCGAGACATCACGAATTCTTCGCGGGAGGCTCACATGCCCGACCATCACGAGGTCACCGAGCACGGGCACCACGAGCACGGGCACCACGAGCACCAGCACCATCATGGCGGCCACGGCCCCGTCATCCACGCGCCGCCGGCCGATGCGCACGTCGCGTACGACCGCGCGTTCGATGCCGCGCGCCCCGATCCGGGACGCGAGGTGGTGTCCGTGGAGCTCGTCGCCGGCGACTGCGACTGGGAGCTCGCCCCCGGCCGCACCGTCCGCGGCTGGGGCTACAACGGCCAGATCCCCGGCCCCACCATCGAGGCGCGCGTGGGCGACGTCCTCGAGGTGCATCTCACGAATCGCCTCCCCGAGCCCACCACCATCCACTGGCACGGGCTCCGGGTGCCGGCGGCGATGGACGGCACGGACATGGTCCAGCACCCCATCGAGCCGGGCGGCACCTTCACCTACCGCTTCCGCCTCCCCGACGCCGGCACCTTCTGGTATCACCCGCACAGCAACGAGACCGTGCAGATGGAGCGCGGCCTCTCCGGCGCGCTCATCGTGCGCGGCGAGAACGAGCCGTTCCTCGACGCCGAGCGGGTGCTCGTGCTCGACGACGTGGCGCTCGACCGCAAGGGGCAGATCAGGCCGCCCGGGTGGTGGATCGAGCAGCACAACGGACGCGAGGGAAGCACCCGCCTCGTGAACGGAAAGAGAGAGCCGGAGCTGACCATGGCCGCCGGGCAGATCGAGCGCTGGCGGATCGTGAACGCCGCGAGCGCGCGCTACGTGCGCCTCTCCATCGGCGGCCGTCCGTTCATCATCCTCGGCACCGACGGCGGGCTACTCGGCGCGCCCGTCACCGTGAGCGAGGTGCTGCTGACGCCGGCGGACCGCGTGGACATCGCCGTGGGGCCGTTCGCCAAGGGGGACGTGCTGCGCATCGATGCGCTCCCGTACGACCGCCGCAGCCTCCAGCGCGTGCGCACCCAGCGCTTCGCGACGCTGCGCGTCGGCCCCGCGGCCCCATCGCGCGCCGTGATCCCCGAGACGATGCGCCCCATCGAGCCGCTCGTGACCGGTCCCGTGCCGCCGACGCGCGAGGTGCACCTCGGCGTGCGGGCGAGCATGCGCCACGGTGTGGACTTCCTCATCGGCGGCGAGCAGCACCATCGCGACCAGCCCGTGACCGTGAACGAGCTCCAGGTGTGGGACGTCTTCAACGACACCATGATGGATCACCCCTTCCACCTGCACGGCTTCTTCTTCCAGGTGCTGGAGGTGAACGGCCAGCCGCCGGACTTCCTCTCGTGGGAGGACACCGTGAACGTGCCCCCCAAGAGCCGCGTGCGCATCGCGTGGATGCCCGACGACCGGCCGGGGGAGTGGATGTACCACTGCCACATCCTCGAGCATCACGCGTCAGGGATGATGGCGCACTTCGAGGTGGTGAGGTGAGGGATCGCGCGTGAAGGCGTGGCTCCTCGTCGGCGGCGTCCTGCTCTGCGCGAGTTGCCGGCCCGCGCGGGGCGGGGGCCGGAGCGCTCCGGCCCCCGCCTCGCTCGCGGTCGCCGCCCGAGCACGCACGATCTCCGATTCCGGCGCGCCGCGTCTCCGCGTCACCGTGGATGCGCGGAACATCGGTGATTCCACCGTGCAGTTCGAGGGCGGGATGGGCTAGCGATCATAGCCATCTTTTCGCGCGGGTATGGGCGGCGATCCCGGCGGCATCACCAAGATGTGGGCTTCTCGACCAGCCTGCCGTTGCTGGCACGCAGTGCGGGAGGAAACTGGTGCGAGCGATAGAGCTCAGCGCTGATCTTGAGGTGGCGACTCACGAGCTTCTCGAGCTCGCGATTGTGCCTGTGGAACGGAAAGGCAACGCCTATGTCCGCGGCGGGATAGAGCAGCTGTGCGGTCCGGATCGCCGGCGCGACGTCGGTATCGCCGCTGACGAGCATCGCCCCGTCACAAGCCCCTTTGCACAGTAACTCGAGGAGCTTGCAAGCAATCGCGACGTCCGTCTCCTTCTCCTCGTGCGTTCGATACCAGAGGCGAATCCTTCTCGTGGGGATCGTGAGCCATCGCCGGAACGGAAGGACCTGAACCCGCATCTCAGCCAAAGTCTTCAGACGGTCCTTCCTCTTGAAGCTCGCGAGTGAAACCTCCACACCCGTGGACCGGAGCGCGGCAATGAATGTCCTATGCCGACGTACGACGTCTGGCTTTCGGTATTCCAGGTGCGAGGCCAACGCGGAGAAGTAGTGAACTCCGGCAAGCGTGCATCCGGGTCCATAGGTGCTCCGAACGATGGTCTCACAAAGGGCGCGGATGTGCAGCCATCTGAGAGGGCCAGTTCTCAGATGGTCCTCGGCCTTCCTGATGGAGTGGTAGAGATTGAATCCGTCGACGAGAAAGCAGATGCGCATAAAAAAACCCCGGGGCCGTGGCCCCGGGGGACCCGAGGGCCGAAGCCGCTCGGGGATGACGTAGCAAGGAAACTAAGAGGCAATGGAATCCTGTCAATACCGACGACTTCGACAGGTGCCTCAACTCAGCACGACACGGGGGCGACGCGATCGATCACGATAAGCGCCGCCAAACCGTAGCCATCATCCATGGCCTGCGCGTCGGGTTCAAAGATTCCCTCCATCGCGGCCGCGCCTGGCGGGCGCGGTGCACGCTCCCCGATGACGTCGGCCTCTTGCCTCCACCTCACCCATGCAGCCTCTCGGCGTATCCGTCGAAGAAGAGCCGCGCGAGCAACGCCCGCCGCCCACGCACGCCGACCTTGTCGGACGCGTGGCCGAGGTGCTCTTGCACGGTGTAGCTGGAGATCCGGAGCCGAGCGGCGATCTCCTTCGTCGAGTACCCGCGCGCCACGAGCGTCAGCACCTCCCGCTCGCGCGGCGACAGCCCGTACAGCTTCGCCAGGAGCGGCGCCAGTTCGCGGCGCTCGAGCGGCGCGATGAGGACGATCGTATTCGAGCACCCCGACGCGTCCGGCTCGGTGAGCATCGCGCGGATCGTGTACCACCGCCCGGACCGGCCGCGCGCGCGCAGCTCCCGCGGCGCGACGTCCTCGTCTCGTGTGCGGCCGGCGCGCGGCCGTGCGAGCACGCTGCGGACGGCCGACGGGAGATCGCCGTCGAGAAGATCCCCGGCGTCTCGTGAGACGTCCGCGAGATCCGCGAGCTGCGCCGCCGCCGCGGGGGTGCGCTGCACCAGCCGCCCGCACGCATCCACCACGAGTACCCCCGGCGCGGCATCGTTCACGACACCGTCGTCCTCGGCGCCCCGCTCCACGCCGGACAGCACCCCCGCGAGCTCGCGCAGCGCCGCCGTGCGGAGCGCGCGCCCGACGGCCGGCGCGATGCGGCACAGGAAGGCGCGCTCTCGCTCCCCGAACGGAGGCGCGCTCCGCTCGCGGACCGCGCACAGGATCCCCCACGGCTCGTCCCCGACGGCGAACGTCGCGCGCAGCTCGCGCCCGAGCCCCACGCTGGCGAAGAGCCGCTGCAGCTCCGGGCTCGCGCTCCGCGCGATCACCTCGCCCGAGCGCGCGAGGTCGATGATCCCCGCCGCCTCCACCTCTGGGTAGACGAAGCCGAAGTACCGCCGCGGCAGCTCCGGCGGCGCGCCCTCGCCCATGGCGTGCGTCACGAGCCCCGTCTCCGGATCGAGCACGTTGAAGAAGCTGGCGTCGGCCGGGATCAGCCGCCCGAGGTGGCGCAGCAGCGCTCGGCGGAGCGACACCGAGTCCATCCCGGCCATACAGACGCGCGTGATGCTCCGGGCCACGTCGCGCTCCACCGACGACCACCCGCGCAGGACCGGCATTCATCCCCCCCAGAAAGTTGGGATGGCGGGGATGCGCTCCCGCCTCGATCGTGTGGTCGGGCACGCGACGCCGACCGCGTCGATCGCCCCGCTCACTCCCGACATTCGAGTATCCAGAGGAGGTATTATGGCGTCCGCTCGCGCGCTCGCAACGATTCCCGCGCTGCTGCTCGTCTCCGGCGGACTGATCGCCGGCTCAGCCCGTCCGGCTCGCCCGGCGCACCGGGTCGATCCCGGCGCGCTCGGCCACATCCGCGAGGCCACCGCCCGCTACCGCGACGTGAAGAACGCGCTCGCCGACGGCTACGTGCGCGATCCCATGAACATGTGCGTGACCGCCGCCGTCGAGGGGCAGCCCGCGTGGCTCGGAGGGATGGGGATCCACTTCTTCCGCCCCGACATCCTCGGGATCACCGCGACCAAACCGCGCGTCACCGGCAACGGGACGCACACCGATTTCGCCACGCCCGGCGTGCTCATCTACGAGCCGCAGGCCGACGGATCGCTTCGCCTGGTCGCGGTGGAGAATCTCGTGTTCGAGAAGGCGTGGCGCGCCGCCGGGCACGCCGAGCCCCCCGCGTTCGAGGGTTACGAGTACTTTCACATGGTCGACAACCCGCTCACGCCGGCGGATGAGGCCCACGGCTTCGCGCCGCATTACGAGCTGCACATCTGGACCGAGCGATCGAACCCGAGCGGAAGCTACATGCAGTTCAATCCGGACGTCACGTGCCGGTATCATCGGCCGGGGGCGGCGCGGTGAAGGAGGGTGCATCACGAGCGCGGCGGAGTCGTCGGCATCGCCGTCACTCGAGCGCGCCGCGTGGTCACTCTCGACGTCTACCGTGAGTGGTCTGGCCCGCCAGCCAAGGCAGCACCTTGGGCTGCCATTGCCCTCGCGGTAAGCGATGATGCGATTTCACGGCGCAGCAACCACCAGAGCAACAGCGCGACCAGGTTGATCCCGACCAACGTCTCGTGCCCCGATGCTGCCGCACTCGTTCCGATGGCGAAGTGCACGGTCGTGCCGATCTCCTGAACGGCGCGAAGCTCACCACTTGTCAGGAACACTCCCACACGGACGGCCAGATACACGTTGTATGCGAGAGAGCCACTCTGGATGATCGGGACTTGCAGCGCTTGGACGATGCGGGACAGGCGGAGACCACGTTCAGTTCCGCGCCACAGTTCTATACCTCCATAAGAGCGCCATAGCATCGAACAAGCACCCTACCAAGACGAGCGTAGAGTGGGCGACGCCGCGAGCTGACGTAAAGCCCAAGGAGTTGCTCGCCATGTCGCTCAGCGATCCTGCGGCGGCGAACGCCACGCCGATCAGCTGTGGGGTGCCGATCACCCTCATCGTCGTCTTTGTCATTTACAGCTACCGCGACCCGCCAAGCTGGACCTCCTGCGTATTCAACACAGTGCTGTTTGGCGGAAGAAGAAGCGCAATGTCCTTCGACGCGCATCTCGCGGTCCTTCCCGGGCAGCGCGCACCGCGACGAACCCTCGCGCGAACGCCACGCGGCGCGCGCATCGGGACACGCGCGCATGGCGCGATCCACCGCCCCGGTGACTGGCGCGCCACTCGTGAGGTTTGTACTGTTACCCACCCCCTCCCGGAGCCCGCCATGCCCCTGACTCGTCAGGCCGTCCTCACCGCCGCCCTCGCGCTCCTCGCCGCCGGCTGCCACGAGGCGCCCACCGCGCCGCCCCCGCCGCTCCGCGCCCTCCCACGCGAGCTCTCCACCGGCGAGCGGCAGCTCATCTCGGGCAGCAACACGTTCGCCTTCTCGCTCCTACGCGCGGTCGACGCGCAGCCCGCGGCAGCCGACTCGAACCTGTTCCTCTCTCCCCTCAGCGCTTCGATGGCGCTCGGCATGACGGCCAACGGCGCCGCCGGCGCGACGCGCGACGCCATGCGCTCGGCGCTCGGCTTCGGCGAGGCGCCGCTCGCGGAGGTCGACAGCTCCTACCGGAGCCTGATCGACCTCCTGCGCTCGCTCGA
>CAMLEQ010000034.1 GCA_946479015.1 uncultured Gemmatimonadota bacterium
AATCGTGGTGAGCACCCTCGGCATGCTGCAGACCCGCCTCCTCCCCGGCCGCGCACACTGGGTGATCCAGGTGCTGCACCTGCTCGTCGGCTTCGGCGCGATCGGACTCGGGGAGGGGCTGGCCAGGCGCATCCAGCGGATGCGCCCGGCGGCGATTCAGTAGTTGTTCGGGTACGCGTAGATCGGCGGCGCCACGAGCGGCGTCCCGACCTCGATCGTGATCTGCTGCTTCTCGGCGAGTACGATCGTGCGCGGGTCGCCGGTGAAGCGATGACCATCCACGTACGTCGTCACCGTCCCCGAGTACCCCGCCACGCCGTCGCTCCCCAGCGGCTCTCCCCAGATGTCGAAGAAGTCGCCGAGCGTGAAGGTGTGCCCCGCCTCGGTGGGCTCCACGTGGATGATCCCCGTGCGGTCGTGCGTGTGGATCCAGTAGAAGCAGGTGCCGGCGAGTACCACCGTACCCGCGTCGTTGGTCACGTTCTGCGGGTTCATCACGCCGATGGCGAGCGGGATCGCCACCTGCTGCCCGTTCGCGATGAGCGTGAGGTGCGAGTGGATGTGCTCCGCCGGCGCCGATGCGTCGGCGCCGCAGGGGACGATCCCCACCGGCGACCCCTGCCCGCCGTTCGGCGTGTCGCCGCTGGCGAAGGCGCTGTCGCCGACGGTCTGCCCCTCGGCGAGCTGGATGGCCGCGCTCGGCAGGATGGTGAGCTGAGCGGTGCTCGTGATGCTGCCGACGGCGGCCGTGACGGTGGCCGTGCCCGGGAGCATCGCCGAGATGAGCCCCGACGCGGAGACGGGCGCGGCGTCGGTGTCGCTCGAGGTCCAGGTGATGGTCTGCCCGGAGACTTCGTTGCCGCTCGCATCCTTGGGCGTGGCGGCGAACTGAGCGGTCGCGCCCGTGGTCACGGTGTCGTTCGCCGGCGACAGGGCGATGCTCGCGACGGCGGCCGGCCCGGAGGGGTTGTTGTCGCTGCCGCACGCGGCGGCGAGCGCTGCCGCGGCGCCGAGGGCGGTCAGCCGCGCGAGCACGTGGGTGACGCTTCTCATGCGAGGAGTTCTCCCGAATGAAGATCCTGCCGCGAGCTGGGTAGCTGGCGGATTGAACCGTGCGGCGTGGAGTTGCACGTGTCATGCCGCGACAGCCGGCGCATCGAGCCCGGGCACGAACGCGGAACGGCTCCCTCGAGAGGGAGCCGTTCCGGCGACACCGGCGAGCGATTGGAGGTCAGAAGGCCACCACCCCCTCGACCATGAAGCCGTGGAACCGGCCGTCGTGCCGGATGTCGCTGCTCGGGAAGTCGTGGTACTTCTGGTCCACGTACTCCACCTTGCTCAGGATGTTGCGCGTCACGAACCACCCGCCGCCCACCTGCACCCGGTTCACCTTCACGTCGTTCGGGATCCCGGTGAGCTGCCCGCTGGCCGTGTTGTAGCGGCCGCCCACGTACAGCTTCTCCTCCGGGCCGAAGCGGTAGACCATGTCTCCCGCATACTGATGCCAGGTGCGGTCGGCCGTCTCGTTGGCGGCCCGCCCCTTCGCGCGCTCGATGTTGCCGAAGAGCTCGAGGCCGTGGAACTTGACGAACGGGTTGAGGACGAGCGCGTTCACCTTGCTCCGGAAGCCGGGCTGGATCTCGCCGGACCAGGCCTGCGAGGTCTCTGTGGACGTGGTGTTCTCGAGCACGTCGTAGTAGCGCGAGCCGGCGCGGTCGCCGCTGTACAGCGTGTTGTTGCTCGACCGCTTGGTGCTGTACATCGAGCCCGTGAGGCGGACGCGGAGGGCCGGGTCGATCTGCTGGTCGAACCCCACCTTCGCGAGATAGCTCGGCGCCCGCTTCTCGGGAGCCGTCACCTGGCCGCGCAGCTCACCGCCGGTGATGCCGCCCATGGCGAGGAACGGCCCGCCGCGGACGTACACCTCGCCGCCGATCTCGGTGGTGAACGCATCCATGATCAGGTTGCCGACGAACGGGTTGAACATCGCGTTCCCGTTGTCGGAGCGGCGGAAGTGCTGGTCGCCGTAGTTCACCTCGAAGTGTCCCACCTTGAGCGTCACGTGCTTCATGAGCCCGTTCAGGAAGGCATTGTCGATCGGCGACTCGTCCACGAGCAGGTAGCCGTCCTTCACCCACGTCTCCTGGTGATGCCGCGCCGAGAGGTAGGTGGTGAGCGCCACGCGGATCCCCTTCGCGAGCTGGGCGTTCATGTACAGGTTCGCGGTGGCGTTGTTGAAGCCGTTGCCGATCGAGATGAGCTGGTTGGTGTTCACGCCGTCCACCATGTCCGGATCGGCCCGGTTGCTGTGGCGGAGTCCCTGAAACTGTTGGGTGAAGGCGGCGCCCAGGGAGAGCGCGAGCCCGTTGTAGGGCGTGCTGTCGGTCTTCGGGGATTCGAAGACGTCGATCCCCCGCTGGTCCATCGGGCGGATGTGCTGGATCGGCGCGCGCAGCACGGAGGCATCCTGCTGCGCGGTGGCGCGCGATGCGACAGCGGGGAGCACGAGCGCGGTGAGCGCGAGAGCGATGGCGCGTTTCATATGAAGGTACTCCGATACGGTGGTGGTGGGTCGGAGCGTGTACCACGAATCACGGACACGGGTGTGCATGGTGGACATCGCCTCGGGCTGAAGTTCACTGGCGCGCCGCGGTCACCTGCTCCGCGGACACCACCAGGTCGAATCGGACCACGATCCTGTTGCTGGCCTTGATCATTCCGAACATCGCGGAAGGCGGACGGATGCCGAAGTCGGTCATCAGGAGCTCCTGGCTACCGGTGAGCCGCACGGCTCCATCCGCGCGCCGCTTCGCGCTCACCGTGAGCGCTACGGGCCGTTCCGCTCCCGCCAGCTCGAGCGTTCCGTCCGCCGTCACGACGGCGCTGTCGTTCGTCTCGCGCCTGATCTCGTAGC
Source organism: uncultured Gemmatimonadota bacterium (assembly GCA_946479015.1). The sequence goes on from CAMLEQ010000034.1 coordinate 2,915, forward strand.
CGGCGAGCTCGAAGCGGATGTCCGGGTTGGCGTCGGCCTTGAGCGCCTTGCGCATGCTCTTCTCCATCTTGCCATCGCCGCACCCGAGCCGGCCGACGGGGATGGTGAGCGTGGCGTGCCGCACGACGCGCGTGCCGGTGAAGGTGTCGTCGTCAGGCGCGCCGGAGCGCGCGACGCTGGCGGCGAACTCGCCGGCGGTGCAGGTGAAGGCGTGCATCGTGGCGTTGCCGTCGAACCAGATGCGGCTCTCCGGGCGCACGGGCACGGGGACGACGTCCTGTGACCGGAGCGCGGGCGTCGCGATGCCGACGAAGGCGATCAGAGCGAACGGGCTGACGCGCATGGTGGACTCGGTGCCGAAGGTCCCCGACGTCGCCGTGAAGTCGGCGATTCGTCGCACCGGGAGCTTACGCGTCGCCAGATCCCCCTTCCGTCGGGCCGCGACTGATTTTTCGTGGGTGTTCGCGCCGGGCGGGGGCGGCGATTTCATGGAGGGAGGAGTCAGGGGACTTCCTGACGAGGCGCCTGGCGAGGGGAGGTTCGGTCAGAGTGGCCGGACGAGTGGGGGATAGGATCTAGTCGCTGGACCACCATGGAACGCGTGTGGCGTGTGGGGGACTGACGGAAAGAGATGGTGGGAAGAGGCGAGCGTAGGACCTGGTCGCTAGTCCACCATGAAACGCGTGTGGCGTGTGGGGGACCGACGGGAATGGATGAGAGGAGCGGCGAGGGGATGGGGGAGAGGGGGGGCGGGAGTGGTAGATAGGGGGAAACGACGAGGGGGAAACGTGGAGGTCCCGCCCTACGACGAGTGGGAGAAGCAGGTGCCGCTCGAGATCCAGAACGATCCGATCTGGGGGCTGCGCGCGTATCGGACCGCGCTGTGGTTCGGCCAGGTGGTGCACGAGGATGCGCGAGCGCTGAGCGAGATCCCGATCGACGTCAAGATCGCGCAGCAGCTCGCGGAGGCAGGCGGCGCCATCTCCGCGGACCTCTCCGAGGGATACGGCCGCAGCTCGCCACGCGAGCGCGCGCATTTCTACGAGTACGCCGTCGGCTCCGCCCGCGAGGCTCGAAGCTGGTACATGGATGTCGCCCACGACCTCCCCGCTCCGACCCTCGCCGCCCGCCTCTCCACTCTCACCGCTCTGATCCGAATCATCACGGCCCTGATCAACCACACCCGCCGCAAACGCCGCCGCGATCCCTGACCCGTCTCCCTACGCCCTCTTCACTCCGCCCGCCTCCTACCCGCCACACGCGCTCCATCCCACCATCTCTTTCCGTCGGTTCCCCACACGCCACACGCGTTTCATGGTGGTCCAGCCACCATGTCCCACCCCCTAGGATGGTTGCACCTCCCTCTTCCACGTCGTTGATTCTCCCCATTCGGATCAACTCTCCACCCCACCGCCCATGCACACACCGGCACATGCGCTCGTCGCACTCTCCTTCGCCGGCCTCGCGCTCGCTCCCGCGCGCACGGATCCGGCGACCATTCGCGGCTTCTCCCCCGAGTCCTCGCGCGCGGAGCGCGAATGGGAGACGAAGTTCCGCGCCAGCCCCGACCCCGCGCGGATGCGCGAGAACATGCGCCACCTGTCGGCGCGCCCGCACCACGTGGGCTCCTCGTACGACCGGGAAAACGCCGACTGGCTGCAGCACGAGTTCGCGTCATACGGCTGGGACGCGCACATCGAGCGCTTCGATGTGCTCTTCCCCACCCCCAAGCAGCGGCTGGTGGAGCTCGTGGCCCCCACCACCTTCCGGGCGGCGCTGCGCGAGCCGCCGGTCCCGGGCGACCCCACGTCCGCGCAGCAGCGCGAGCAGCTCCCCACGTACAACGCCTACTCCGCCGACGGCGACGTCACCGCGCCGCTGGTGTACGTCAACTACGGCGTCCCCGCCGACTACGACGAGCTGGAGCGACATGGGATCTCGGTGAAGGGGGCGATCGTGATCGCGCGCTACGGCGGCTCGTGGCGCGGGATCAAGCCCAAGGTCGCCGCCGAGCACGGCGCCGTGGGATGTCTCATCTACTCCGACCCGCGCGACGACGGCTACGCGCAGGGCGCGGTGTTCCCGCGCGGCCCCATGCGCCCGCGCGACGGCGTGCAGCGCGGCAGCGTCGCCGACATGCCGGTCTACTCCGGCGACCCGCTCACCCCCGGCGTGGGTGCCACCAAGGACGCGAAGCGCCTCCCCCTCGCCGAGGCGAAGACGCTCACGAAGATCCCCGTGCTCCCCATCTCGTACGCGGACGCGCAGCCGCTGCTCGCGGCGATGGGTGGCCCGGTGGCGCCCGAGCAGTGGCGCGGCTCGCTCCCCATCACGTACCGCCTGGGCGGCAGCGGCCCGGCGCGCGTGCACCTGGTGGTGAAGTCCGACTGGAGCCTGAAGCCACTCTACGATGTGATCGCGAAGCTCCCGGGGACCTCGGAGGCGGATGAGTGGGTGATCCGCGGCAATCACCACGACGCGTGGGTGAACGGCGCCGAGGACCCGATCTCCGGGCTGGTGGCGGAGCTGGAGGAGGCACGAGCGCTCGGCACGCTGTACAAGAGCGGCTGGCGCCCGAAGCGGACGATCATCTACGCAGCGTGGGACGGCGAGGAGCCGGGGCTGCTCGGCTCCACCGAGTGGGCCGAGACGCACGCCGACGAGCTGGCGAAGCACGCCGTGGCCTACCTCAACAGCGACAGCAACGAACGCGGCTACCTCGGCGTGGCGGGCTCGCACACCCTCGAGCGCTTCATCAACGAGGTGGCGCGCGACATCGAGGACCCGGAGACGAAGGCGAGCGCCTGGGCGCGCGAGCGGGCGCGCATGATCGCGCACGGCTCGAGCGACGACCGGCGCGAGATACGGAGCGGCGAGGATCTCCCCATCCGCGCGCTCGGCTCGGGCTCGGACTACACGCCTTTCCTGCAACATCTGGGGATCGCGTCGCTCAACCTCGGCTACGGCGGGGAGGATGACGGCGGGATCTACCACTCCATCTACGACGACTTCTACTGGTACACGCACTTCTCGGACACGTCGTTCGTGTACGGGCGCGCGCTGGCGCAGACCGCCGGCACCGCGGTGATGCGTCTGGCCGATGCCGACGTGCTCCCGTTCCGCTTCGCCAACCTCGCCGAGACGGCGCAGCGCTACGTGGAGGAGCTGCGCAAGCTCCGAGACCGGCGCGCGGACGACATCACGGAGCGGAATCGCGAGATCGACGAGGACGTGTGGGCGCTCACGAGCGACCCGCGCGATCCCACGCACGCGCCCGAGCGGTTGCAGCCGGCGCCGCAGTTGACGTTCGCGCGGCTGCGGAACGCGGCAGACTCCCTGTCGCGCGCGGCCACGCGCTTCGAGCAGGCCTACACGCGCTGGTCGTCGGATGGCGCCGCGGAGACGAGCGCCGCGGGCTCCGGCTCCGCGGCGGCCTCGCTGAAGGAGATCAACGAGCGGCTCCTCGGAAGCGAGCGGCTCCTGACGTCGGAGCAGGGTCTCCCGAACCGGCCGTGGTACCGCCACCTGCTCTACGCGCCCGGCTTCTACACCGGCTACGGCGTGAAGACCATGCCCGGCGCGCGCGAGGCGATCGAGCAGGGCGAATGGACGGAAGCGGACCAGCAGATCGACCGCATCGCCCAGGTGCTGGAGCGGGAAGCCGCGAACGTGAGCACGATGGCGGAGCGGCTGTCGGCGGCGCGGTGAGTCGCACCGGTACGGCTGCCAGCCCGCGCGCGGCGCGTCAGGCCGGCAGCCGTACCGGTGTCCCGCGCGGCGCGCGCGCGGCGGAGATGCCGAGACTCGCCAGGATCTCCCTCGCCGCGCGCTCGCCCGTCTCGCACCCTCCTTCCATGAACCCCTGCGCCGCGAGCGAGCAGTGCTCGCCGGCGAAGAACAGCCGCCCCACCGCCTCCCCCTCCGCTCCGCGGATGGCCGTCCACTGCCCGGTCAGATAGCCGGCGTAGCTCCCGCGCGTCCAGGGGAACGATGGCCAGTGGAAGCGCACCGCCTTCATCCCCTCGTGCGCCGCGGCAGCGCCGGGGAAGACGCGGTCGAGATCGGTCACCATGCACGCCGCCTGCTCGGCGGCGGTGCCCCGCCCCAGCTCCAGTGCGTGCGCGGCACCGGTGAAGTTCGTGAGGATCCCGGAGCGCCCAGCCTGCCCGCGGCTCGTCTCCCAGGTGAGCTGGAATGGGAGCGACGTCATCACGCTGCCATTCGACCGATAGCGCGTGCGCCACACGCGCTCCGAGAAGCCCACCATGAGCTTCGCGTTCGCGCCGTAGCCCAGCTCGCGGATCGCTCTCCGCTTCGGGTCGGGGAGCGGCACGTCGAGCCGCACGTCGCGCAGCGTGGTGAACGGAATGGCGAGCAGCACGTGCGACGCCGTCGCCGCGACGCTCGACGCGCCCCGGCGGAGCGCGCACGCGAACCGCCCGTCGCCGCGCCGCGACACCGCCTCGAGCACCGTTCCCGTCTCGATCGCGCTGTCGAGCCGCCGCGCCAGCTCGAGCGGGATGAGGTCGTTCCCGCGATGCACGTGGAAGCGCTCGTCGCTCTCGCCGTAGATGCGGAAGTCCCGCGCCGACGCCTCGATCATCGTCAACATGTTGAGCGCCGACTGGCGGTCGATGGGAATCCCGTACTCCGTGGTGTAGCCCACGTCGAGCAGCTCGCGGATCCAGCCGCTCGCTCCGGCGCGGTCGAGCCACTCGGCGATGCTCATCCGATCGAGCGCTTCGGCGCCCGCGGGATCGCGGTAGGTGGGATCGAACGTCTCCCCCCACGCGATCCGGTCGGCGTTCAGCCGCTGCACCACCGGCACCAGCGCCTCGACCACCTCCGGGGCGCTTCGCCGCGCGCCGTCGAAGAACCAGACGTCGGTGTCGATCGCATCGCTTTCGCGACTCAGGTCGTCGAGCGCGACTCCGAGCTCGGCGGCGAGCGCGCGCAGGTTCCGGTGCCCGGTGTCGATCAGCTCCCCGCCCAGCTCGCACACCTGGCCGTCGGGGAAGTAGTCGCGGAGGGAGTACATGCGCCCGCCCACGCGCTGCTGCGCCTCGATCACGCGCACCGGTACGCCGCGCGAGCGCAGGCGGTAGGCGGCGGTGAGCCCGGCGATCCCGGCGCCGATGATGAGCACGGGCTCGATGTCGCGGCGCGCCGGGGGGGCCGGCGCGGCGGCGCGGCGCGGCAGGCAGGCATCGAGCGCGAGGGCCGCCGCCGCCGCGGCGGTGCCGGCCACGAACTCGCGGCGCGAGATGCGGGGGGACGCATCGCGCGCGCGATCGATCACCTCATCCAGCGGCTCCGCGCGCACGAGCGAGACGTGCGCGAGCCGCGCCGACCGCCGGAGGAGGCGGAACAGCGAGGTGCGTGACATGGGGAGAATCTGTCGCGCCCGGCTCCCCGGGCGCCAGATCCCGAACGGCCGGCTACTGCATCCGCGACTTCGTCCACACCAGCGCCACCCCGCACGGCGACCGGTACTGCGGCGGCGCGGCGCCATCTCCCGAGTACACCTCGATCCCCGCGACCTCCTCGGGGCGCACGATGGCGTCGAGGTCGTCCTGGGGACCGAGATCCAGCCCGTCCACGACCACGCGCATGGCGCACCCGCCGCGGCCGCGGAGCACGTAGCCGTACCCGTCGGGGCTCGGCGTGACCATGGTGCCCGGCATGGTGCGGAAGATGTCGGTGGTGTTGAACGGGAGCCGCCGATCGATCTCCGCCGCCGTCACGAAGTGCCCGAAGCCCTGCCGGCGCCGGAGCATGAAGTCCTGGAGCTCCTTCTGGTTGTGCGGCTTGCCGAAGACGTTCACCGCCTCGAGCTGCTGCGCCTTCTGGAGGGTGACCTCCACGGTCGTGGTGCGGCCATCGTGGAGATCCACGCTCACGCTGGCGGGGGAATAGCCGAGCATGCGCACCTCCAGGCTCTGCGTGCCGGCTGGCAGCCCGGTGAGCGTGAACGTGCCCGGGTCGGAGGTCACCGCATCCGCGCGGCTCCCGCGCACCGTCACGTGCGCGCCGGAGAGCGGGCGTCCGTCGCGCGCACGCACCATTCCCGTGAGCACGGCGGTACCCCGCGCGGCGGCGCCGGAGTCGGCGGACGCGGTCGCTGCCGTGTCGCCGCTCACGAGGAAGTATCGGAGCAGCAGTCCTCGAGGCGGCACGCGCACCGCCACGAAGCCGCTCGCGCTCCCCGCGTGCTCCGCGCGCGCGGTCAGCTCCGCATCGGTGGGCAGCCCACAGATCGCGTACCATCCATCATCGCTCGTCGTCGCCGCCACCTGCCGCCGGCGCTGGCGCAGCCCGTGGCCATCGATCACGATCTCGCTCCACAACACCGCCACCGTGCTCCCCACGAGCGGCGCATCGCTGTCCGCGTCGCGCACGCGGCCGAGCACCATCCCGGAGGAGTCGCCCGCGGCGAGCGCGGGGCAGATGCCGGCGGCGACGGTGGCCGCGGAGGGGACCGCGAGGTCGAGCGACGCGCTCGCCCCGGACACGTCCAGGAGCCGCACCGGAATGTTCAGCCCGAGCGAGTCCACGAGCGGGGAGAAGAAGCCGGCCATGTATCGCCCCGCGGGCACGTTCGCGATCTGGAAGCGCCCCGCGGTATCGGTGGTGGCGGCGTACGCGACGTTCCCCGCTGACATCGGGTACGGCGCGAGCTGCACCACCGCGTCGGCGAGGGGATGGCGCGACAGGCTGTCGAACACCACGCCGGAGACGACGGCGCGCTGGGCATCGGCCGGGGCGGGGGGTGTGGAGGGTGTGCTCTGCGCCGCGGCGGCGCGGGCGAGCACGGCGAGCGCGAGGAGGATCGGCGTCGATCTCTGCACGAGGGCACCCGGTGGGGGGAGCCGAGGCACCGCGTCGTGCCCCGGCGATACTCGTTAGGATATTACGAGCCGCCCCCGGACCGGGCAACACGGGGCGCGGACGGCGCGGGCCGCGCGCCCCGTGCGGCTACGCCGCCGCCTCCCCGTTCAGCTCGCGGAGCTCCGCGTCGCTCAGCTCGATGCCGGCGGCCGCGATGTTCTCCTCGAGGTGCTTCACCTTGGACGTGCCCGGAATGTTCAGGATCGCCGGCGAGCGCGCGAACAGCCACGCGAGCGCCACCTGCGCCGGCGTCGCGCCGTGCCGCCGCGCCACGCCGATGAGTCGATCGCGCGCCGCCTTCTGCTCCTTCGTGAGATTCCCCGCGGCGAGCGGGAACCACGGAATGAACGCCATCCCCTCGCGCTCGGCGTAGTCGACCACGTCCTCCCACTGCCGGTCGATGATGTTGTAGCGGTTCTGCACGGACACGATCGGCACCACGCGCCTCGCCCGCTCGATCTCCGCCACGCCCACCTCCGAGAGTCCCACGTGGCGCACCTTCCCCTCGCGCACGAACTCCGCGAGCACGCCGAACTGCTCGTCCTCCGGGACATCGGGATCGATGCGATGGAGCTGCCACAGGTCGATGCGCTCCAGCTTCAGCCGCCGGAGACTCCCCTCGAGCGCCGCGCGCAGATGTTCCGGCCGCCCATTCGGCGTCCACTGATCGGGCCCCGGCCGCTCCAGTCCGCCCTTCGTGGCGATCACGAGCCCCTCCGGATACGGGTGCAGCGCCTCGGCGATCAGCTCCTCCGACACGTAGGGCCCGTACGAATCCGCCGTATCGATGAAGTCGACCCCGAGCTCCACGGCCCGGCGCAGCACGCGCTTCGCCTCGTCGCGGTCCGCCGGCTGGCCGATGATCCCCTTTCCGGTGAGGCGCATCGCGCCGTAGCCCATCCGGTTGACCTCGAGGTCGTTGCCGATGGCGATCGTGCCCGCCTGCGAGGCAGGCAGATCGTTCCTGGTCGATGATCTGATGTTCGTCACCGTCACTACTCCTCTGAAATACCCCTTCGCATGCGTCTCGCGCATGCCGAAGCGCTCGTGTCGTCGCACCGGGCGTGCCGCGCGCCAGTGCCCGGCGAAGAATCCAATGTGCGAGGACGCGGGGGCGTTCCCGCGCGCGATGGCGTGGCATGGAACCTGATGGCTGTGGTGGCTGCCCTCCCCTCGTCGGTGCACGCGGCCGGGAGAGAGCGCCGTACGCGTTCCGCGGAGCGCGAGCGGAACGCGAGAGGAGTGAGGCCCATGCTCGAACCATCCGTTGTGGAGGGCGGCGACCGCGAGCGGCTGTCGCAGCTTCCGGTGTACGCCCGAGAGCCGCTCTTCCGGCACCTGCTGGAGAAGCTCCCCGCGGGGGCGTACACCTGCGATGCGGATGGGCTCATCACGTACTACAATCCGCAGGCGGTGCGCCTCTGGGGACGCGCGCCGGCGTTGAACGATCCCGTCGACCGCTTCTGCGGCTCGTTCCGGCTCTACGCGAGCGACGGCACGCCCATCGATCACGGCGAGTGCTGGATGGCGCTCGCGCTGCGCATGGACCGGGAGTACAACGGCGCGGAGCTGATCGTGGAGCGCCCCGGCGGCGAGCGCCTCACGGTGCTGGCGCATGCCGCGCCCATCCACGACGAGTCCGGCGAGTTGATCGGCGCGGTGAACGTGCTGGTGGACATCAGCGATCGCAAGCGCGCGGAGGAGGCGCTGCGGGAGGCGGACCGCGCGAAGAGCGACTTCCTCGCGACCATGAGCCACGAGATCCGCACGCCGCTCAACGCCATCATCGGCTACGCGGATCTGCTGGAGCTGGAGATCGCCGGTCCGCTCACCGCGCGCCAGCGCGGCCACCTGGGGCGCATTCAGGCGGCGTGCCGGCACCTGGTCTCACTATTGACCGAGGTGCTGGATCTCTCCAAGGTGGAGGCGGGGAAGATGGTGATCCGCCGGGAGCCGCGGCGGACGAGCGATGTGGTGGCCGCGGCGCTCGCGGTGGTCCATCCGCTGGCGGCGGGGAAAGGGGTGGTGCTCACCCGGCAGTGCGACGCCGGCGCGCCGCTGGAGTACGTGGGAGACGAGGACCGCGTGCGGCAAATGCTCATCAACCTGCTGTCCAACGCGATCAAGTACAGCGAGCCCGGGGGGCGGGTGGAGATCGCGTGCGACGCGCCGGAGCACCCCGCCGCGACGCTCGCGTCCGACGGCGCGCCCGCGCGCTGGACCCGCCTCCTCGTGCGCGATGCCGGCATCGGGATCCCTGCCGACCAGCTCGAGCGCATCTTCGAGCCATTCGTGCAGGTGGAGGGGAGCCGCACGCGCGGGCGCGGCGGCACGGGGCTGGGCCTGACCATCACGCGCCGCCTGGCGCGCCTCATGGGGGGCGACATCACGGTGGAGAGCACCCTTGGCCAGGGCTCGCTGTTCTCGCTCTGGCTTCCCCGCTCGCAGGAACGCGCTCCCCGCGCGCCCTCCGCGCCGGCGCACGGCGACGACGCGTCCCCGTTCGGCCTGTTCTCCGCCGCGGGGCACGCGCTGCTGTCGCGCATCGACGAGGTGCTGCGCGGCTACGTGGACCGTCTCCGCGCGGAGCACGCCGGCCGCGGTGCCCGCGCCCTCAGCCGGGCGCAGCTCGCCAATCACGCCGCCACGCTGCTGTCCGACATCGCCGTGACCCTGCTCGCGCTCGACGACGGGTACGCCGGCACCACCTACACCGCCGGGTCCGACGTGCTGCGCGTGTGTGCCGGGGAGCATGGGCGGCAGCGCGGGCAGCTGGGGTGGCGGGAGGAGGAGCTCGCGCGCGAGTACGACGTGCTGTGGGAGGAGATCGCGCGCTGCATGCGGTCGCTCGCCGCGCCGAGCGAGCGGGATCGCGACCGGGTGCTCGCCGCCGTCCGTGCCCGCGTGGACCAGGCGCGGGCCTTCAGCCTGCAGGGACGTCGCAGCATCATCGACCCGCGCTGGGATTCCATCACCCGGGAAGGTGTGCCATGACCGCGACCGCCGGAGCGCCATCCGCGGAGCCCGTGAAGCACGAGCCGGTACGCCTGATCACGCTGTCGCGCGAGTACGGCGCGGGGGGGAGCGAGCTGGGCATGCTCCTGGGGGAGCGGCTCGGCTGGCCGGTGCTCGACCGCGATCTCGCGCGCCGCACCGCATCGCGGCTGCGGTGCCGGTGCGAGGACGTGGAGGCGCTCGACGAGCACGCGCCGACGTTCCTGGAGCGGATCGCCAGCGCGTTCACCGTGGTCCCGTCCGACGCGCCCATCCTTCCGGAGCCGCTGGACCTCCCCGACTGCGATGCGCTCGCGCGGGCGACCCGGGCCGTGCTGCTCGAGGCGGCCCGCACCCCGCCGCTGATCGTGATCGGGCACGGCGCCACCTGCCTCTTCCACGGCCGCCGCGACGTGCTGCACGTCCGCGTGACCGCCCCGTTCGAGGCACGCGTGCGGCGCGTGGCGGCACGCACCGGGGCCGGGCTCCCCGAGGCGGCGGCCGACGTCCGCCGCCGGGACGCCGACCGCCGGCACTACCTGGCACGGTACTACGACAGCGACGCGAACGATTGCACCCTCTACGACGTTCAGTTCAACACGGCCACGATTTCCCTGGACACCGCGGCCCGGCTCGTGACCTCGCTCGTACACGCGGAGACGTCGTAGCGCCAGTCTTGCTCCACGACGCGATGCCCGGCGATGTTGCACGCGGCCCGATGTCCGCCCCGGCGCACCGCGCGTGCGACGCCAGCCGGGGTTCGTCCACGTAGCACCGAACCGCATGTCGCGCCGGCGTCGCGACCGTGAATCGACTGGTGACCACCAACGCTCTCGCGCCGGAGCATGCCGGCGCCTCCGGTCGCGGGATGACCGCGGCCGAATCCGCCGCGGCGTTCGTCGCGCGCTATCGCTGGATCATTCTCATCGGCCTCATCACCGCGGCGATCATGGAGGTGCTCGACACCACCATCATCAACGTGGCGCTCCCGCAGATGGCCGGCAATCTCGGCGCCACCCAGGAAGAGATCGGCTGGGTGAGCACGGGCTACATCCTGTCGAACGTCATCTTCCTGCCGATGACCGCCTTCTTCACCGAGCGGTTCGGCCGGCAGCGATACCTCACGTTCTCGATCATCCTGTTCGTCGCCGCCTCCTTCTTCTGCGGCACGTCGAGCAGCCTCATCGAGATCGTGTTCTGGCGCATCGTGCAGGGCGCGGGGGGCGCGGCGCTGCTGTCCACCGCTCAGGCCACCCTGCGACAGATCTTTCCGCTCGAGCAGCAGGGGATCGTGCAGGCCGTGTTCCTCCTCGGGATCATCGTGGCGCCGACGCTCGGCCCCACGCTCGGCGGGTGGATCACGGACAACTACCAGTGGCACTGGTGCTTCTTCATCAACATCCCCATCGGCATCGTGGCCGCGATCCTCGTGACCACCTTCCTCAAGGACAACCCCGAGGCGCGCCGGCACAGCGGCGCGGTGGACTGGCTGGGGATCGGGCTGCTCACGACGGGGCTCGGGTCGCTGCAGTACGTGCTCGAGGAGGGGAACTCGAAGGATTGGTTCTCCGACCCGCTCATCCTCCGGCTGGCCGTGTTGGCCGGCGCGGCGCTGCTCACGATGGTCTGGTGGGAGCTGTCGCGGCGAAACAAGCATCCGGTGGTGCAGTTCCGGGTGCTCAAGAACCGCGAGCTGTCGGCGTCCATCTTCCTGTTCGTGGTGCTCGGCTTCGCGCTGTACGGGGGGACGTTCATCTTCCCGCTGTTCACGCAGAACATCCTGCGCTTCACTCCGACGGAGACGGGGCTGGCTCTGCTCCCCGGCGGGATCGCGACCGCCGTCGCGGCGCTGATCTGCGGCGCGCTGCTCAACGGCGAGAAGCCGCTCGCCGACGCGCGGGTGCTCATCGCGATCGGCGTGGTGCTCGTGATGTGGGCGATGTGGCGGCTGGGCCATCTCACCGTGGTCGCGGGGGAGCACGACGTGCGGCTGGCGCTGATCATCCGCGGCGCGGGGCTCGGGATGCTGTTCACCCCGATCAACCAGGTCGCCTACGCGAGCCTGCAGCCGCACGAGGCGCAGCAGGCCTCGGGGCTGATCAACCTCTCGCGCCAGCTCGGCGGATCGTTCGGGATCGCGTGGCTGGCGTCGTACGTGACCAAGCACACGCAACTCCACCGGTCGGACCTGGTGGCCAACGTGTACGCGGGCAACCTGCTGTTCGAGCAGCGGCTCCGCGCCTTCACGGCGGCCTTCGAGGCGCGCGGCTACGGGCCGGTGGGCTCCGTGCACGCGGCGTACGCGCTCCTCGACCAGCAGGTGACGCGTCAGGCGGCGATGCTGAGCTACAACGACGCGTGGATCCTGCTGCTCCTGTCGTTCGCGGTGGTGGCACCGGCGATCCTGCTGCTTCGGAAGCATCGCGGCCGGGCCGCGATGCCCGTGGACGCGCACTAGAAATCGTGCCGCGCGGGCGCCCCGTGCCGGCGTGACGCGGGCCGTGGTGGGCTCCGTGTCCTGGCGGCGGCCGTGGCGGGCTCCTGGGACTGGCGTGACGCGGGGGTGTGGCTCTGGCGGCGTCGCGCTTACACGCTGCGAGCCTCCCCGGGCGCCAGCGCGTTCTCCCCGCCGGAATCGGCATCGCGCGTCGGCGCCCGGGGAGTCTCTTGCTACGCGCGGACGCCGCCGTCGCCACACCCC
>CAMLEQ010000035.1 GCA_946479015.1 uncultured Gemmatimonadota bacterium
CGTCGGCGGCGGCGCGCTCCATCACGTAGCGGTGCGCGTAGCGCGCGTAGCAGTACGCGCAGCCGAACGCGCACCCGGTGTAGGGATTGATCGACCAGAATCCCATCCCCGTGGTCTCGGGCCCATTGAGAACACTCTTCGCGTGCGCCGCGTAGTAGGTGATGTCTCGCTGCTCGCCGATGACCGGGAGCTGCCGGAGAGACTTCTGGACCGAGTCGGAGAAGAGAGCGGGCTGTTGCATGGCAGTGCCCCGTGCGCGGGGGAGTGATGGTACCGAACAAAAACCGAAAGCGCAAGAGGCGGGCCCGGCTGGGCTGGGGGCTGGAGATTGGGGACCAGGGGCCAGGGGGGACGTGGGATGCGGGGCGAGGGGCGCGGGAACAGCCAGAGCACTGATGCGGAAGTGCGACGAGGCGCCGGCGAATGCCGGCGCCTCGTCGCGTTCCTTGTTCATGCCGTTCCCCGCCTCCCGCGCCCCGGGTTCCCCCCTGACCCCCAGCCCCCGGCCCCCGACCCCCAACAGTCCCATCACCGGTCACCCCGTCCCATTCCCGAACCGTGCTCGGCCCGCGATGCGCGCGTTGCGCCCCGCATCGCGCGGCGGACGTCGAGCACATCGCTTGCGTCCCACGCCCGCATGGACGCCGTGCGGCGCGCGCACCATCGCCGGTGCGCGACGCCCGGCGTCGCGCATCCCGGGAACGAGCCGAGCGATGTACGCCACCTGCCTGTTCTGCCACGCGCATCTCGGCGTCAACGACGACGTCCCCACCTGTGCGGTGGGACGGCGGCTGGCGTTCGATCCCGCGCGCGGACGGCTCTGGGTGGTGTGCGCGCGCTGCGCCTGCTGGAACCTCACGCCGCTCGAGGAGCGGTGGGAGGCCGTCGAGCGGTGCGAGCGGCTCTTCCGCGGCACGCGGCTGCGCGTGTCCACCGACAACATCGCGCTGGCGCAGCTCCGCTCCGGCGTCGAGCTGGTGCGCATCGGCCCCGCGCTCTTTCCGGAGATCGCATCGTGGCGCTACGGCGACCGGATCGGGCGCGCGGCGCCGAGCGAGCACCGCGTGGGACTCGTGCGGCGCGGCGGGCGCTTCCTGGCGCGGCACGCCGGCCACGCGGTCGCGGCGTACGCCGCGTCGCTCGGGCTCGGCGACGACGCGCTCCTGCACCTGCGCACGCTCGGCCGCGAGAACCGCGTGCTCGCGCGCGTCGCCGATGACCACGGCGGCGCGCTGCTCATCCGCTACCGGCACCTGCGCGACGCGTCGCTCATCCGCCCCGACCGCGCGCATCCGTGGCGGCTCGTCGTGCGCCACGACCACGGGCTCGCGACGCTGGCCGAGCACGCGAGCCTGCGCACCGCCGCCACGCTGCTCGCGACGCTGAACGGCGGCGCCGCCGGGCGCGCCGACGTGCGCGACGCGGTGGCGAAGCTCGATGCCGCGGGGGATCCCGAGGGATACTTCACGCGCGTGGCGGCGCTCGCGATGCGCACGAGCTGGGGACGCTTCCCCGACGCGCCGGACACCGGCGCACCCCTCCCGCCGGGGCTCTCGTTCGCCGAGCGTCTGGCCGTGCAGCTCGCCAACCGCTCGTTCTGGGCGCGCGGGGGGACCGGGAGCGAGCACGAGACGCCGCTCTACCGCCTGCCCGTGGCCGACCGGCTGGCGCTGGAGATGGCGGCGAACGAGGATGCGGAGCGCCGCGCCGTGGAGGGGGAGCTCGATGCGCTGCGCGAGGCGTGGCGCGAGGCCGAGGAGATCGCGGCCATCGCCGATGCCATGTTCGCCGACCAGGTGTTCGAGGAGTTCGAGCGGCGGTACTATTCCCGTCTGCGCGGCGCCGACGCGTGAGGTCGGGCACCGCGCGCGAGGATCACCCGCGACGAGACACCGGTGTGAGCGACGACATCGTCTTCTTCGACAGCTTCGAGAGCCCCATCGGCACCCTGACGGCCGCCGCCACCGATGCGGGGCTCACGGCGCTGCTGTTCGAGACGCGGCGCCACGGGCCGAGCGAGGCGGAGACCGCGCGCTGGCGCGCCGCGCGCGAGGCGGGCGCGCCGGCGACGCGGGTGCTCGACGCCGCGCGGGCGCAGCTCGGCGCGTACTTCGCCGGCACGCTCACCGCGTTCGACCTGCCGCTCGCGCCGCGCGGCACGCCGTTCCAGCATCGCGTGTGGCGCGCGCTGCTCGAGATCCCGTACGGGGAAACGGTGAGCTACGCCGAGATCGCGCGGCGCATCGGCGCGCCGGACGCGGTGCGCGCGGTGGGGGCGGCGAACGGACGGAACCCGGTGTCGATCGTGGTGCCCTGCCACCGCGTGATCGGCGCGAACGGCGCGCTCACCGGCTACGGCGGCGGGATCGAGCGGAAGCGGTGGCTCCTCGCGCACGAGGGGTGGCGAGGCACGGAGGCGCCGTCGCTGTTCGACCGGATGGACGGTCGCTAGGCGGCATCACCCCAGGCCATCGATGCGCGTCCGGCATCTTGCCGGCCGGCCGTCGGTGACGTATCTCCTGACGAGTCCGCGAAGCGCATTCGACCCCGGTGAACGGAGGGATGGCGATGCCGATCCGCTGGAGCGCGCGGCGCCTGACGAGATCGGTCGTGGGAGCGCTCTGCGCGCTGGTACTTCTCGCGCGCTCCGATGCCTCCGGTTTCGGCGGCCCGAAGATCACCGTCTCGCTCGGCCTCCAGCACTCGCTCGACGTCCAGCCGATCCTGTTCGCGGACATCGGCGGCGCCATCTGCTGAGCGATGCGGGTGAAGCTGCGCTGGCCACTCGTGCTCGCGATCGACACGGTCGCGGTGCTGCTGCCCGTGCTCGTGTGGCGGAACGAGCCGTATCTCCGCTCGCTCGTGTGGCTGTGGACGAACGGATGGAGGGAGCCGTGGAACCTGCTCTTTGCTCTCTGGTTCGAGGCACGCAACGAGCCGTTGTGGGCGCTGGCGCTACTCCTCCCGCCGATCCTCGCGCTGAACGTGACGCTCTGGTGGGTGTTGCTGCGCCGAGGGGAGAGCTGACCACGCCACGCACGCTCGGGCACATCCGGGGCGCCGTGGCTTGGATCGCGCACGGATGTCCGCTCGCGGACCCGATCGCCGGCGCGGCCAGCGCCACAGCCGCGCAGTCGACGGCGATGCGGACGGAGATTCCGACGGCGGAGTGACCCGCGCACCGGCTCCGTCCGCCTCGCGCCGGTTGCCGACGCCGGCTGCTCGACGCTACCATACCTCCGTCACCCGCCGAGTTCCGCACCGCCACGCGCCCGGAGGACGCCATGAACGAGGACGCCTTCAATCTCTCGATCCGCAAGTTCCTGAAGCACTTCGGGGTCACGGCGCAGCGCGAGATCGAGCGCGCGGTGCAGCGCGGCGTCGCGGACGGCACGCTGCGCGGCGACGAGTCGCTGCCGGTGCGGGCGACGCTCGTGCTCGACGGCCTCGTGCACGAGTTCCACATCGACGGGACGATCACGCTCGCCTGACGACGCGGGGCGGACGAGCGCCGCGGTCGCGACCGTGCGGTCGCGCCCCGGTGTGACGCGCCGCGCGCCAGCGGGTGCGCAGGAGGATTCGGTGGTGGAGCGGGATCCCGGCGGCGCCGCGCCCGCCGCGCGCCGCTTTCTCGCCGACGCGATGCTCGAGCGCCTCGCGCGGTGGCTGCGCGTGCTCGGCTACGACGTGGAATCAGCGGGTGCGGTCGGCGATGAGGACCTCGCGCGACGCGCCGCCGCCGAGGGACGCACGCTGCTCACTCGCGATCGCGCGCTGCGCGCGCCGGAGCGCGAGATGGACGTGCTGCTCGTGGAGAGCGACGATCCGCTCGCGCAGCTCAGGCAAGTGATGACGCGCTGCGAGCTCGCGCCGCCGGCGGAGCTGTTCACCCGCTGCCTCCTCTGCAACACGGCGCTGGAGCCCGTGACGCACGAGGTGGACGACGATCAACTCCCGGCGGACGTGCGCGCGCGCGTCGACGTGCTCCGCGGCTGTCCGACGTGCGGCCGCGTCTACTGGGAGGGCGCCCACACTCGGCGGATGCGTGCCGCGCTCGCCGGCGCGCTCGCCGGACTGCCCCCGGCGCCGCCCTCCGCCTGACGACGAGGCGCGGCCGTGCACGGGGCGCAGTGCGTCGTGGATGTCGCGGCTGACTGGCGCTCGGCTCCGGCGCCCCGCATGTTCTCGGGGTTCGCGTCTCGGGCCGTCCCCACTTCGAATGCCGGCCCTCGGCCGGAGTCCCGCATGCGAAAGGGTTTCCTCCTCGGCGTGGCGCTCTGCGTCGCCGCGCCGCTCGCCGCGCAGCGCGCGCCGGCGACGGTCCTGGACCTCCGCGGCGTGCCGATCGGCGCGCGGCTCCGCGTCGCGCAACCTGGCGCCGATGCATGGCGCACGGGCACGCTCGAGCGGCTCACCCCCGACTCCCTGTATCTGGGGACGTGCCTGCGCCGCGCGCCCCTGGCGCTCCGCCGCGATGCGCTGTCGCGCGCCGAGATGAACGACGGGGCGCCGCGCCGGACGCGGAACATGCTCGTGGGCGCCGCCGTCGGTGCGGCGGTGGGGGCGGCGGTGGTGCTCGTGAACACGAGGTCGTGCCACGAGTCGGCCGAGGGACCGCCATGCGGGCTGGGCGACACCGTCGTGCCGCTGTTCGCGATCGGCGGCGCACTGCTGGGCGCGGGAGTGGGACGGCTGCTGTCCCCCGCGCACTGGCGGCCGTTGCCATCACTCGTCGTGCCTGACTAGCCCCGCGCGCGACCGCGGCGGGGAAGAGAGTACGCATCATGCCGATCACGGGGGTGCTCGAGACCTGCCTCTATGCCGCGGACCTTGGCGCGGCCGAGCGGTTCTACGCGGAGGTGCTGGGGCTGGCGCCGTTCAGCCGGGAGGCGGGGCGCCACGTCTTCTTCCGGTGCGGCGACGCGATGCTGCTCGTGTTCGATCCGGCGCGCACGAGCGCAGCGCCGGGCGCGGTGGGTGGCGTTCCGGTGCCGGCGCACGGGACGAGCGGGGCGGGGCACGTGGCGTTCCGCGTCGCGGAAGCGGAGCTCGCGGCGTGGCGCGAACGGCTCGCGGCCGCCGGCGTCGCCATCGAGGCGGACATCGCGTGGCCGCGCGGCGGGCGGTCGCTGTACGTCCGCGACCCGAGCGGCAACAGCGTGGAGCTGGCCACGCCGGCGATCTGGGGGCTGCCGGAGGTCGCGCCAGGGGACGCGTGATGCGATGCGCGATGGGGGGGAGACACGATCAGCTCTCGGCCATCGAGCGCCAGCGACCAGGAACCGCCGGACAGTGATGGCCGAGAGCCGTGTCTCGACTTACGGGTACTCGTTCACGTGAACGCGAGGTGCGGTGACGATGGACTTGCGCCTCGCGGTGCGGCTACGCGGTTGGCCACCGCTCGCGCCGCTCTCGCTCGGTCATGGCGGGACCGTGCGAGTGTCTGGTGCGCGGAGGCGACGAGCCCGTGTGCGACCCTTCGTCGCCGCGACGTCCGTGTTGCACGTGGGGGATGCGGTCCCGGTCCACGTACCCCTCGCTGGACCGATCTCCCGGGTGTTTCGCTGGACGGTCATGCACGTACTTCTTCATGACTCTCCTCCAACGTGCTGAGCTCGACATCCTCCCGGCGCGACGGCCCGTCATCCCCGTCGGGGAGTGGTGGCCCGTGGCTGGGCGGTGGTGCCAACGGGCCGTGTCCGAGAATGTGCCGAACTGGTCGTGACATGGCCCCTACCGTCGCCGTGATTCGGCAGGGCCCAGGTGCTCCGTGGTGATCGTGCTGTCCTCCTCCTCGTTCGTCGTGGTACTGGCCGGGCGATTCCGGGCGGCACTCCAGTCTCCCCGGCATGAACGACTGCGCGGCGATGGGCAACTCACCTCCGCATCCGCACGTTATCCACGTCCGCCCTCCGTGGCGATGGCCCGATCAAGCCGCTTGGGCACGCGATGGCCACGCACCGTCCGGGCACGCATCGATCACGTGCCGCCATTCGAGTTTGCGCGCATCGTGCGTGCCACCCAGCGATCGGCGAGTGGCTCCCACCCGATCAGCTCGCGGACGGCGCTGGGCCGCAGTCCGAACAGTCGCACCATCTGCCGGCTGAGCGTGGAGTGATCGCTGTAGCCGTACGACAGCGCCACGTCGAAGAGCGAGTGCTCGCTGCTCGATTGCAGACGGAGCGCGGCGTGCAGCGCGCGCGCGGCGGCGAACCAATCACTGGGGGCCGGCATGCCGCGCCCGCGGAGGCGCTTGCGCACGGTGTGCTCCGATTCGCCGAGCTCCTGGAGCAGGTCGCGCGTGCACCGGTGGGCGGCCGAGCGGCGCACCACCTCGCTGATGAGCGGCACGCACTCCGGCGGCACGCGCACGCCGCGGAGCGGAAGCCACTCCACGACATCCGCCGCCAGATCGATCGGCTGGGTGACGACCTGCCGCAGCGTGGGCGCCATCGGCTCGTCGTCCACGAGAATCGCGCGCACGAACAGGAACGCCGCGCGGCGCGCCAGGTGGACGGCATCGGCATCGGCGGCGCGCGCGAAGTGCAGCACCACGGGAGAGGCGGGGTAGCGTTGGCGCAGGGCGGGCACGCATCGCTCCACCTGCGTCCAGTCGCGCGCCACATCGCACAGCCGCACACACAGCACCGTGCCGAGCGGCAGGGGCTGCGTGCACCGCTCCCACGCGGGGGAGAGGGGCTCGAAGTGCTCGTACGGTGGGGCCCCCCGCACGATGACGAGCGATGTGGCGCTCGACCCGAAGGATGCGTGCATGATCGATCGATCACGCAGCACGTCGTGCGCCACGGAGCATGAGTAAACACTCATGCATGGCGCGCGGGCGATACCCGTCCGGCCCGGTGCATCGCGCGCCGGGGCGGACGGGGGCAGCTCAGCGCCGGTCGCCGTCGCGCACGATGAGCACGATCGGGAGACCCACGAGCAGCGCGTGCTGCACGGTGCTGATGAGATACACCCACGAGAGCACCGGCGTCGGCGTGGCGCGGCTGACGCGCATGACGATGAGGGTCATCACCAGCCAGATGATGACGCCGTAGAGCAGCCCCACCGCCACCGCGCCGCGGCGCTCGCGCACCGCGTGCCGCAGCGCCGCCCGGCGCCGCACGGCGACCGCGTACGCGCCAGTCCACGAGTACGCGATCCCGAAGTGCAGCACGAGCCCGAGCGCGGCGGTGGTGGCGCCGCCCCGGAAGGCCGCCCTCCCCAGCAGCCCCGCGGCGACCGACTGCGGGATCTGCATCGCGGTGGCCCTGCCGAGCACCACCGACCAGGTGAGCCACGCGTAGAGAATGTCGAAGATGCCGACGAGCGCGCCCGCGACGAGGATGCGCGCGGCGCCGCCCGCGCCGCGCGCGGTGACGGAGAGTGGTGCGGTGGACGTGGACATGGGATGCTCCTTCCTGCGGATGGACGGGCGCAAGTCTACGGCGCGCCCGCCGTCGCGGGGTCCGAGCGAGTTGCGAGTTCCGTCAGAGGCGCCGCTCGGGCCCGTTCGCGTCTGGAATTCTGACGGGAAGTTGTCCATTCTCTGACGGAACGGACGCGGGTGCCGGTGCATCATCCCCGGGCTCCCCCCAATGACGTGGCCTCGATCCGACGAGAGCATCGATGCGCTTTGGTCGTCGCCCCGCCTTGCTCGCGGTGCTCCTGCTCGCGCTGTTCGCGCTCTCCGGGCTCCTCGCCTACGAGGCGTGGAGCGCGGGGCGCACGCGGCGCGCGCTCGCGGACCAGGCGATGCACGAGTACGCGGGCTACGCCGCGGCGAAGTACCGCGACAACGTGCAGGCGTGGCTCTACACGGCGCTCGATGAGCTGTTCGCCACCGGTTGGGCGAGCCTGGACGAGCGGCGCCCCACGCCGGGTGTGGGCGCCGCGGCGCTCGCGCGCGGCGCCCGCGCCCTCGCGGGGTGCCGGTGCGGCCCCACGGTGCGCGCGCTCTACTACTTCGAGGTGCCGCTCGACGGCTCCGGCGCCGGGATCGCGATCGTGCCCGCCGACACGATCCCCGGCGCTGCCGAGCGCCGCTGGGTGGCCGACACCATCGCCATGCACGTGCGTCTCGCGGCGGCCGATGCGCCGCGCACCCTGCGCGCGTTCGGCGATCTCGCGACCGCCCACCCCTACGCCACGATCTACGGCGAGTTCGACGGCCGCCTCACGGCGCTCATCTACATGCTGCGGCGGGACGCGCGAGGGCACCCGGTCGCCGCGTACGGGCTCCTCACCGACGCGCCGCGGCTCGTCGGCCCGTTCTTCCGCCCGCTGTACGAGTACCGGCTCCTCCTTCCCCGACAGCTCGACCGCTGGGACTCGAACGACTCCCTGTACAGCGTCCTGGTCGGCGATTCGCTGGGGCGCCTCTACTACCACTCGCCGGTGCAGTACGCGTCCCCGCTCCGCGACGAAGTCCGCCTCGATCCGCCGCTCGGTCACCTGCGCATCCAGTTCGTGGTGCGCCCCTCCGCCGAGCGGTCCATTCTCGTGGGCGGACTTCCGCAGTCGCGCGTGCCGCTGCTCCTCGGCGCCCTCCTGGCGACGGCCGCGCTCATCGTGGTCACGCTCCTCCAGCTGCGCGCCGAGCACGAGCTCGCGCGCCAGCGCGCGAACTTCGCCGCCAGCGTCTCGCACGAGCTCCGCACGCCGCTGGCGCAGATCCTGTTGTTCGCCGAGACGATGAAGCACGGCCGCGCCACGTCGGAGCAGCGCCGCGCGCACGCGGTCGAGGTCATCATCCGCGAGGCGCACCGCCTCATGGCGCTGGTGGAGAACGTGCTGCACCTCAGCCGCGCGGAGCGCGGCTTCTCGCGCGTGAGCCTCGAGTGGATCGTGCTGGGGCAGGTGGTCGGCGAGGTGGTGGAGGAGCTCGCGCCGCTCGCGAGCGAGGCCGGCGCCACGGTCGCGCTCGAGCCGGCGGATCCGAGCGTGCTCGCCAACGCCGATCCGGCCGCCGTGCGGCAGATGCTGATCAACGTGCTCGACAACTCGGTGAAGTACGGGCCGAAGGGGCAGGTCATCCGCGTCGGCATCGTGTACGCGGACGGCTCGGCGCGCGTGTGGGTGGATGACCAGGGTCCCGGCATCCCGCCGAGCGACCGGGAGCGGATCTGGAAGCCGTTCGTCCGCCTCGAGCGCGCGGGGCGCCCCGGCGTCGCGGGCGCGGGGATCGGGCTGGCGGTGGTGCGCGAGCTCGTGTCGGCGCAGCGCGGACGCGCGTGGGTGGAGCGCGGCGCGCGCGGGGGGGCGCGCTTCGTGATCGCGCTCCCCGGCGCGCTCGCCGACGATGAATCCGAGGCGCCCCCCATCGCCGATGTCGCGGCGCGGGGCGACGCGTGAGCCGCGCGCCGCGCCATCATTCCTCATCGCCATGACGCTGATCCTGATCATCGAAGACAACGCGAGCCTCGCCGAGGGGCTGCGCGACAACCTGGAGCTCGAGGGCTTCGAGGTGGCCATCGCGCCCGATGGGCGGAGCGGCCTCGCGGACGCGCGCCGCCGGCGACCCGACCTCATCATCCTCGACCTCATGCTTCCCGAGCTCGATGGCTACCACGTCCTCCGCACGCTGCGGGAGCAGGGGTTGGAGATGCCGATCCTCATCCTCACCGCGCGCGGCGAGGAAGCGGACAAGGTGCGCGGCTTCCGCATCGGCGCCGATGACTACGTGACCAAGCCGTTCGGGCTGATGGAGCTCATCGCCCGCGTGTACGCGCTGCTGCGCCGCGCGCGCGGCACCGTGGCCGGCCAGCAGTCGGCGCTCCCCGCCTGCATCCGCTTCGGCGACGTGGAGGTGTACCCGGGGCGGCGCATGGTGCTGCGCGGCGGCGCGCAGGTGGAGCTGCGCCCCAAGGAGTTCGACCTGCTCGTGGCGCTGCTCGCCCAGGACGGGAACGCCGTGTCGCGGAAGGACCTGCTCGTGCAGGTGTGGGGATACTCCGACGGCACCGCGAGCCGCACGGTGGACACGCACGTCGGGGAGCTGCGCCGGAAGCTGGAGCCGGATCCCACCGCGCCGCGCCACATCCTCACCGTACGGAAGTCGGGGTACCGCTTCCAGGGATGACGAGCGGCAGGGCTCGGGGAGCCGGGGGCGGCTGGACGCGCTTCCCTGCGTTCCGTATACTCCGCGACCGAGCCGGACGCCCGCGACGCCGCGACGCATCCCGACGCGAGTCGAGGCGTGCCGCCGCGGGAGCGGCGACGGCGGACCCCGACCCTCCACCGAGAGCACTCATGCGTCCTTCCAGCTCCCGCTCCATGTTCGTGTCCGTGCTCGCCGCCGCGCTCCTCGTGGGGTGCGGCACCCGCAGACCAGATGCCGCCGCGGACGACACCGCGGCCGCCCAGGAGGACACCACCGCCGCCCAGGCGGATTCGATCGCCGCGGCTCCCGCACCGCAGGGCGCATCGGCGCAGACCGCCGGCACCGCCAGCAACGCGCCGATCGCGCTCGCGGATCTGGAGCGCTGGCAGCGCGGGATCGCGGCCGAGCTGCAGGCGGTGCAGGAGGCCGGCGCGAAGCTCCATGACGCCAAGACCGCCGAGGACTCGGTGAACGCGATGTTCGCCGCCAACGAGATGGGCACGCGCGCGGCGGGCGCGAAAGCGGCGGGGGTGGACGAGGAGCGCTACCAGTTCATCCGGACCACGCTCTCGTCGGCGGTGGCCCAGATGACGCCGCTGGAGAGCGAGATGAACGTGAAGGACATGCCGCCGGCGATGCTCGAGGAGATGAAGAAGGGGCGCGAGGCGGCGCTCGCGCGGATGAGCGACGAGATCCCCGCGGACGTGATGGACGCACTGCGCCAGCACGCCACCGAGCTGCGCAAGCGGGACATGGACCTGGTCGCGGCGCGGCTGAAGGCGACGGGGGTGGCGAAGTAGATGCGGCGCGCGAGTGGGGGATCCCGGCTCCGCGTCGTCGTGGCGCTCGCCGCCTGCGTCACCGTCGCCGGATGCGGCGGCTCGACGCTCGGACCGGACGCCGTGATGACGGGAACCTACCGCTGGACCACGGTGGAGGATGCGCCGCTCCCCGCCACGGAGTACTCCGACAACTCGGTGACGTTCGTCGCGCTCTCCGGCAGCCTGGAGTTCGGCAGCGACGGCCAGGTGAGGCGCACCGATGTGGTGCACGCCGTCTGCGGAGGGTGCGGAGTCGGTGGGGCGCCAGTCGACAGCGTGATCACGGTCGTGGTCAATGCCCGGTACACGCGTAACGCGTCGCAGCTCTCCATCGCCTACGACCAGTACAAGACGGGCTTCCCGGCACACACTGACACGGGCACGCTCGACGGCGCGACGCTTCACATGAACACGCTGGTCGTCAGCTCGCCGACCACGACGCACCGGCTGATGGGCTACGTGAAGTCCTGAAGCGGCGCCGCCCACCATACCTTCGACCGGAGGGGCGCATGGCTGGACAAGGCTCCACGGGTAACGTGATCGCCGCCCTGGCGAGCTTCTTCATCCCGGGGCTGGGTCAGCTCCTGCAGGGGCGACTCGGGATGGCGATCGTGCAGTTCGTGCTCGCGTGCGTGCTCTGGGTGGTCCTGCTCGGATGGGTCATCCACCTCTGGTCCATCCTGGACGCCGCGCTCTGGAAGGGGAACCCGGCGTGAGCCGCGCGCGGCGCGCGCGGCTCCGCCGACGATGTCACCGTGCGGTGACGTAGGGATCGATCTGCGACACGTCGGGCTCCAGGGCGGGGAGCGTCGCCCGGGCCCCCGTCTGGAGGTCCACGAGGTCCCACTCCGGGACGACGTCGCCCGAGCGCCGCGCCACGTAGCGCTCGAGGAGCGCGTGCCGCTCTGTGGAGAGGAGACGCGCGCTCGCGATGTCGGTGCCGGACGCGATCACTCGCGCCGGTCCGGCGGGGAGCGGCTGACGGACCAGCTCCGCCACGAACTCCGAGCCGTCGAACTCGCGGTTGCGCAGCATGAGCGCCCACTCGGCGCTGTGCGCCACTCCCGCCCCCTCGCCGAGGATCCCGGTGCGGACCGGCTGCACCGCGCCGCTCGCCGGGGAGATCCGCGCGGCCATGGTCACGAAGTTGAAGATCGGATCGTACGTGCTCCCCGTGCCCTTCGTCACGAGCAGCGCCCGCGCGCCCGCGTCCCACGCCATCGAGCTCGGATCGCCGAAGCCGGTGGTGATGCGGCGCACGGTGCTCGTGGCGAGCCGCGTCTCGAACACGTCGACGCCGCGCGCGAACGGGAGCGTGCTCATGGCGTAGTACAGGCGCGACGCATCCGCCGACCACACCGGCGGGCTGATCACGTACTGCGCGTTGTTGCTCATGACCCGCCCGCCCGTGCCGTCGGCGTTCACGACGATCACCTCGGACTGGTCGTACGCCGCGGAGACGACGACGGCGAGCCGCGTCCCGTCGGGGCTCCAGCGCGGATTGCGGATGGCGACGATGTGATCGTCGTCGACGGGAAGCTGTTCCTGCGTGTAGTTCCCCTCCACGTCGTCGGTGAGGTGGTCGAAGTGGATGCGGATGCGCCCGGAGCCGTCGGCGTTCTGCACGTACAGCGCGGGGCGACCGGCGGTGTGGGTCACGAGCGCCACGCGCCCGACCTCGAGCCCGGCCAGCGCGCCGGTGGCGAGGTCGAGGCGCGCGTCGTCGGGGTGGACGGCGCGCTCACGGGGTGAGAGGGGGGTGTCGCTGGAGCAGGCGGCCAGCAGCGCGGCGGATGCCAGAACGGGGATCACGGCTTTTCGCATCGGCTTCCTCCATCGGTGTCGCGTACGACGGGTGATGCGGCGGGCGCGCGACGCCGCGCGCCGCCGCCGGGAATCACGAGGGAGGATTCGCGAGGGAGCGCGTCAGGCGGCGCGCGGGGAGCGGACCCCTGACGCGCCCACGGCGATCCTCCGAGCCGCAACCCCGGCAGGGCGCGTCGGGTCACATCGCGATGGATGCCTCGCGACGGATGCCTGGCGACGGCTGTGCCGCGGCGGCTCGCGCGAGCCGCCGAGTGTGGGGAACGGAACGAGAGGGGACGCGACCGGATCGAGCGGGGCGCGCGTCAGGCGCGGCGCCGCCGCTGCACGATCGACTGCCAGACGGCGCGGCGCCGCGCCGGACCATCCATCGCGAGCGCGAGCGCGCGCGAGAACTCGGCGAGGGAGCGCTGACGCGAAGAAGGTTCGCGCGCCAGCGCCACGGTGAGCACCGCGTCGACGGGCGCGGGGATCTCGCCGCGCAGCCGCCGCAGCGCGGGTGCGTGCTCGGTGAGCCGCCGCGCGAGGAAGGAGCCGGAGGTCCCCCCGTCGAAGGGCGGCGTGCCGGCGAGCATCTCGAACAGCACGCAGGCGAGACTGTACAGGTCGCTGCGCTCGTCGGCGGGGTCGCCGCTCGCCTGCTCGGGGCTCATGTACGCCGGCGTGCCGATGGCGAAGCCGTCGTCGGTGAGGCGGCGCGCGCCCGCGCGGTACGCGGCGCGCGCGATGCCGAAGTCGCACACCAGCGCGTGCCCGTTCGCGAGCAGGATGTTCTCGGGCTTGATGTCGCGGTGGATCACGCCGTGGGCGTGCGCGTGCGCGAGCGCGTCGGCCACTTCGCGCGCGATGCGGACGGCCTCGCCCACCGGCAATCGCCGCTCGCGCCGGAGGCGGTCGCGCAGCGACTCGCCGTCCACGAACGGCATCACGTAGAAGATATCGCCGTCCGTGGCGCCGGAATCGAGGAGGGGGAGGATGTGCGCGTGGTGCAGCCGAGCGAGCACGGCGATCTCGCGCTGGAAGCGCTCGACGCCGACGCGGTCGGCATCGGCATGCACGAGCTTCACGGCGACGTCGCGTCCGCGCTCGATGTCGCGCGCGAGCAGCACCGTGGCCATCCCGCCGTGCCCGAGCTCGCGCTCCACCACGTACCGGTCATCGATCACCGCGCCGCGCTCGCGGGAGCCGCGGGAGGAGCGTGGCGGCTCCGCGACGGGGGTGAGCGCGAACGGATCGCCGCGGAATCCGCCGCGGCGGTCGTAGCGCGGCAGCGTCTCACCGGCCGCGCCGGCGCTCGGGCGCGGGGCGTCCGCGCGCGGCGGAACAACGTTCGAGCGCGGCACGGAGGCGAGCGTGCCGGACGAGCGCCGCGGCTCGCGCGGCGAGGGAACGTCGGAATCTGTGCGTGTCGACATGCGGCCGGTACGGTGGCGGGTGCGTCGATGGCCGATTTCGTACTATGGCCCTCCCGCGCGCCCGGGGCAAGCGCGACACTCGCGCCCATGTGCCGAGTGCGGCGACGCGATAACTTTCCGCCGGTGCATCTCCTGGCGAACTCGTGCATTCACGCCGCATGCCATCTTTTCGTGTTCCTCTCGCGGTCGCCTTCGGCGCGATCGCGTACGTGCTCGTCCTCGTCGTCACGCAGCCGGTGGGGCCGGGGCTCGATCCCGACTCGGTGAGCTACGTGAGCGCCGCCAGGTCGCTGGTGGCATCCGGTACGCTCGATGTGCCCGATGATGACTGGGCGACGCCGGACAGCACCACGCCGCTCGCGCATTTCCCGCCGGGGTTCTCGGCGGCGATCGCCGTGCCGCTCGCGATGGGCGTGCCGGCGCTGCAGGCCGCGCGCGCGGTGGAGGCCACGGCGGCGCTCGTGACGATGGTCGTGCTCACCTGGATCACGAGCGATGCGGCGGGGCTCGCCGCGGGCGCGCTGGCGGCGGTACTGCTGCTGGCCACGCCGGCGCTCGCGGTGGTACACGAGAGCGTGTTGAGCGAGCCGCTCTTCCTCGCGCTGCTCTCGGTGACGCTCGCCCTGATGGTGCGCCGTCCCGACCGCCCGTTGCTCGCGGGCCTCGCGGCGGCCGCGGCGAGTCTGGTGCGGTACGCCGGCGTGGCGGCGATCGGCGCGGTGGGGCTGTGGTGGCTGCTCCGCCGCGGGGGCGCGCGCGATCGGGTGCGCGGCGCCGTGCTCGCCGTGCTCCCGGGCGTGGTGGCGCAGGGCGTGTGGGTGCTGCGCACGGTGGCGGCGACGCACGAGCGGTCGTCGATCCGGGAGCTCAGCGTGTACGGCCAGCTCGCGCCGACGTTGCGTGAGGGAGCGGGCACGGTGGCCGCGTGGCTCTCGCCCACGGTGGAGTGCGGGTGGCGGTGGGGGATCGTGGCCGTGGTGGTGGTGCTGCTCGCGACGCTCTTCGCGCGCGCCGCGCGACGCGCGCGCGGGGGGAGCGCGGGGAGCGCGGACGCGGGAGGGGGCGCGCCATCGCCCGCTCGCGCCGGCGCGCTGATGTGCGCCGCGGGGGTGATGGCGGCGGCGTACGTGGCAGTGGTGCTCGCGTCGCGCCTGCTCGCCGATCCGGGGATCCCGCTCGACGAGCGGCTGCTCGC
>CAMLEQ010000036.1 GCA_946479015.1 uncultured Gemmatimonadota bacterium
TCGAGGCCGAGGTGCCGCCAGTGACGCCCGCCATCCTCCGACTTGTAGATGCCGTTGCCGTACGTGATGTCGGAGCGCATGTCGGCCTCGCCGCTCCCCACGTAGATCACCTTCGGATCGGAGGCCGCCACCGCGATCGCGCCGATGGAGGCGATGCGCTGGTCGTCGAACAGCGGCGTCCACGTGCGTCCGGCGTTCGCCGTCTTCCAGACGCCGCCGCCCACCGCGCCGAAGTAGAAGGTGGAAGGATCGCCGGGGACGCCGGCGACGGCGAGCACCCGCCCGGCACGGAACGGCCCCACCAGGCGCCAGTGCATGGCGGCGTAGGCGCTCTCGGGAACCGACTGCGCGGAGAGCGCGCACGGGGTGATCGAGAGGGCGAGCGCCGCGAGAGCGAGCACGATGCGGCGCGGCGAGCGAGGTAGCGAGCGAAGTGTGCGGGCGGGCATGGGGTGCGAACGAGGTGGTGATGCGCGCGGCACCGCCGGAGCGGCGCGTCGCGAGCCTGGAGCGAAGCGTGGTGGGACATTGCGCGCGGGCGCGGCCGCTGGCAAGGCGTTGGGAGTCGCGCACGCGTGCCGCGGCGCCGGCGCTCCCGGATGCGAAACGGGGCGCGAACCGCTCCGGTCCGCGCCCCGTCCCGCCGTGCCTGCATCCTCAGCGATGCGTGGTGTCGCCACCCGCCTTCAGCGTGTCACCCTTCGAGGTGACCGGCTGGCCGGCCGTGGGCGAGGTCTTCTTCGTCTTGGGGCCGAGCGTGGACTTCCCCTTCTTGTTCATCATCCCGGACTGCGTCTGGTTGCGCGTCGTGTCGCGGGACGAGCGCGAGGTGTCGTGCCGAGATGTGTCGCTCACGGCGCCGTTGGACGTGCTCGTGGACGTGCTCCCCGCGGCCGCGCCGGTGGTGTCCGTCGCGCCGCCGGTGGCGCCGGCGTTCGGCGATCCGGTGTTCGGCACCCCCCCGCCACCCAGCGTGTCCGTGCTGGCGCCGGCCGGCGCCACCGCGCCCCCGGCAGTCTCGTTCACGTTCGCGTTCTTGTTGCTCTTGCTGCACGCAGCGACCGCGGCCGCCGCGCACAGGATGGCGATGTATCGCATGTCGGTCTCCTCCACTCGGGAACCGTGAGAAGACCATCATCCCAGGCAACTACGCTGCCGTGGCGACGAAGGAGCGCGATGGGTTTGGGGGTGCATCGATCGCCGAGTCCGCCGCGCACCAGGCCCCGCCATGCGAAGCGTCCGCCATGGCGATCGCCATGGCGGGCGCTTCGGGAATCGAGCAGCGCTGTGGGTTACAGCCCCAGCCGTACGTTGATGTCCACCAGCACCTTCGGAGGCGCCGACTCGAAGATCACGCGGTCCGGCGCCGGACGGATCACCATCTTCTCCACCGGCTCCCTCCCCCACCCGTGATGGTGTCGCCGGAAGTACACCACCTGCACGTCACGCACACGTTCCACACGCACCACTTCATAGCCCTGCTGCACCAGCACCTCGCGCGTGACCACCGTCGCGCGGTCCATCGTGACGACACGCCGCTTCGCGTGACCGGGCGGCTCGTGGTCGTCGTGGTCGTCGTGATCACCATGCTCGTGCCCGTGACCGTACCCGTGGCCGTGCCCCTGCGCGTACGCGCTCGGCGTGAGCGCCACCCCGAAGCCGAACGCCAGCGACGCGGCGACGGCGAGCGTTCTGAATCGCATTGATCGAGTCTCCTCTGGTACCACTGTCGATGACCAGCCGGACAGGCAAGGACGAGCGAAGCGGAGCGCGGGCAACGACGAGCGATGCGGCGCGCTCGCTCGGCCTCTCACGCACCGCTCGAGTTAGAAGTAGCTAAGCCGTTAGGCGAGTTTAACTTGCCAACCACTGCAGCCCCGGCGCGCGGTGTGCGATACTCGACGGGTGATGCTCTCCCGCCACGCTCGCCGCGTGCTCGCCACGCTCGCCACCCTCGCGCTCCCCAGCGCCGCCGCCGCGCAGGGAAGGCCGGCGTCCGCGTCGGTGTCGGCGACGGCGACGGTGATGCCGGTGTGCCGCATCGAGCGCGTCGGGGACGCGGACTCCACGCGCGCCGCCGACGGCACGCTCGAGCTGACGCTGCACGTACACGGCGCGTCGAATGCGCCGTGGCGTCTGCTCGCCATCGCGCTCCCCGGCGGTGATGCGGGGAGCACGGACACGGCGCGCGTCCGCGCCGCCGATGGCACGTGGCTCCCGCTCGCGCCCGGGGAGCCCGTGGTCGTGGCGCGCACGCGCGATATCGCATCGCCTGACGAGTGGACCGTGCGCTGGCGGATCGCCCCGGGCGCCGGGACGCCGCGGCTGGCACTCTCCTGCGCGGTGGATGACGCGCGCGTGGCGAACGGCGCCGTGCTCTCGCTCTGATCCGCCGTCACCGCCTGACGATCAGCCTCACCCCCTCCACGCGCGCTCCATCCACGTCCGCGGGTACCTCCACGCGCACCGGCTCCGCGGTCGCGTGGAGCACCGCCAGGTCGGCGGGATCCACGCCGAGCTCGTAGCTCCCCGGCGCTACACCGAGCAGCGAGAAGGCGCCGTCAGTGAACGTGGTGACCGCGCGCGCGGCGTGCGTGCGCCGGTTCGTGAGGATGAGCCGCGCACCGGGGACCCCGCGGCCATCGCCCGCGAGCCGCACCTCTCCCTCCACGATCCCGCCAGGGGCGATCGGGACGTCCACCGGCTGGAAGCGGTTCGGTCCCGGCACCACCTCCAGGGTCCCGTACGTCGGCACCCAGAGCGGTGACGCGAGGCTGGAAGAATCCACCGCCACCCGTACGGGCTCGAAGGGCACCACGTCCCACACGCGGAACAGCCCCGCCGAATCCGTGGCCGCCGCGCCGGTGCCCACGCGCACGTACACGTTCGCGAGCGGCGGCTCCCCCGGGTCGAAGCGCCCGTTCCCGTTGGCGTCGAGGAACACGCGCCCCACCACGCCCGCGCGCTCCAGCGACGGTCCGGGCACGAAGCGCACCGCGTGCGTCGCGCGGTCGGCGAGCACCGACCCCTGCACCGTCTGTGTCACGCGCGGCGTCCCCCCCGACTGCGCCACCATCGTGCTGTACGAGCGCAGGAGGGAGCGATCGGCGCTGAGCGTGAGCGAGAAGGTGGTGCCGTGCGGGCCGGGGACGTGCGTCGCGCCGAGCTCGATCCGCAACGCGCCGCCGATCGGCCGCGCCACCGTGACCTCCGATGCCGTCACCGTGCCCGCGTCCGAGAGCTCCGCTCCCGCGCGCCACCAGAGTGGTCCCAGCACCGGCCCCCAGCTCGGGTGCGGGAGGAAGAATGCGTCGAGTCCCGTGAACGTCTCCGTGCTCGGCGGCACGCCCGCGCCCGTCTCGCGCTCGATGCGCGCGTAGGGCAGCACGCGCAGCTCCCCCCGCTGGTACGATGTGGCCACGCGCGCGCGGGTGATCGCCCCCAGCGCGGTCTCCACTCGATCGTACGTGAGCTCCGCGTAGAGCGGCGTCCGGTACCCCAGCGGGCGCACGAACGCGGATGCCGCCCACTCCGCGCGCCGCCCCGCGGGGGTGAGCAGCGGCGCCGTCACCCGATCGTCGTAGCGCGACCAGCTCGCGTCGAAGCGCAGGTCGAGCGACGGCTCGAAGCGCACGGTCGTCTGCACCGCTCCCTGGCGCTGCGCCTGCAGCCGCACCGTCCACGCGCTGGCGATGGTGCCGGTGACCCCCGCGTACGGCTGGAACAGCCCGCCCAGCGAGTCGCGCGCGATCTGGTCGGCGCCGGCGCGCAGCGTCCAGCGCGAGGAGAGCCCGTAGCGCAGGTCCAGGTTCGCCGTCTCGGTGCACGAGAGCCGAGTGCACGCACCCACCGATGCGCCGTACTCGAAGCGGCGCGCCGGCAGCAGGTCCGCCCCGATGCGATACGTGCGGCTCAGCGTCCGCGTCTCGCCGTACGGGCCATAGGCGATGAAGTCGATGGGATTCTCCCCGTACTCCACGGGCAGCGGCACGTCGAACCGGCCGGCGGCGTCGGCCGAGTCGATGGCCACGAGCGAGCCGGCGCGGTACGCCTCCACCGACCACCCCGGCAGCACCCGCCCCGCGTAGTCGAGCACGCCGAACTCGGAGGAGCGGAGATACGGGGAGTTGGTGACGTACGCACCGCGCAGCGTGCGCGGCGTGGGGCCGCTCGCGACCGCATCGCCCACGCGGAGTTGCTGAACCGTGCGACTGTCCGGCCACACGCCGTTCCACGAGCCCTCGCCGCGCACACGCCCGGCGCTGGCGCCCCCCACGCTGGCCATCGTTCCGGTGAGCGAGCCGCCGAACACGTCGGCGCCGAGCGCGAGCGAGTAGTCGCTCCCGGCCACCGGGCGATCGCCGGGCGCCGAGATGGCATAGTCGAGCACCATCCCCGCCCAGGCGGGGCGCGAGAGGCCGAGGCGCAGATCCGGGGCGAGCGCGCCGCGTCGCCGCGCGAGGAAGCGCTCGCGCGCGGCCTCCCGCGCCAGCCGCTTCGCGATGGGGAGCGACGCGGGATCCGCGATCGTGATCACCAGCTCCCCCCAGTCCACCACGATGCGCGCGTCGAGGAGCGTGCCCATCGTGCGCGCCGGCACGTAGATCTCCCCATCGCGCCAGAGCACGCGAGCGCGGACGACGTGCGCGCCCCCACCCTGCACCGCGAGCGCGGTGTCGAAGACCAGCGGCGGCTCGCTTGGCGAGCGCTCCACCTCCATGCGCCCCGGTCGCGCCACGCGGTGCCGCATCTCGACCAGGTCGAGCAGCGCGCCGGCGGGGACGAGGGCGTCATCGCCGCGCCGGAGCGCGGACACCGTGCTCGCGGCCAGCCGCCCCACCCGCAACTCCACGATCACCGGCTCCGTCGTCGCCGTATCGCCGCGTCCAGTGTCGGCGGCGGCGACAGAGCGCGCGGAGGCCGGAGTGGCCCGCGCGCGCGGTACGGCGAGCAGCGTCAGCGCGGCGGCGATCTCCAGCGCGCTCGGAGCACGGGGCACGCTCGGGTCTGGCTCAGCGGGCGCTCACCAGCACCGACGTCGAGTCGCGGAGCGCGTCGATCGGGAGGAGCGACTCGCGCCGCACGTCGTCGCGCTCCGTGTCCACGTCGAGGTGCAGCACGTAGCGCCCCGGCGCGAGCCCCCGCACCGGCGCCGCGAAGCGCGGCTCGAGGGTGTAGTACACGGCGAGCGGCGCGGTGAAGCTGGCCACCGTCTTCCCCGACGCGTCGGTGAGCGAGCCACGCACCCGCCCGATGAACGCGGCGTTCCCGTGCCGCTCGAAGCGCGCGCGCACGAGCAGGGAGTCGTGGTCCACCCACGCGCGCGTGTCGCGCACGTCGAGCCCCGTCGCCACCTTCCCCTGGCGGTAGAGCAGCGCCACCACGGTGCGCACGTTCAGCGTGAGTCCCACCTCGATGCCGCCGTCGTCCTGCGCGGAATCGAGCCGCACGCGCGCGCCCTTCGCCGCCACCACGATGCGCGCCCAGTACTCCCCATCGGGGAGCCCCGCGGGAGGCTTCGCCAGCAGCCGCACGGTCTGCCGCTGCCGCGGCGCGAGCGTGAGCCGGCGCGGGAACGCCTCGATCCAGCGCGCCGCCGAGGCGCGCGCCGTGTCCGCGTTTGCCATGAGCAGCGTGACGCGCCCCGTGCTGTCGGACACCGGGTAGCCGAACTCGAGGGAGATCTCCACCTCCGCCGGATCCGCGCCGGGGTTGTACAGCTCGAGCGACCCGCCGCGCGCGCCATGGTCGATGAACAGCCCCGGGGGCGCCACGAGCACCCCCTGGGCGGCGGCGGGCGAAGCCAGGAGAAAGAGAGCGAGGAGAACGTGCCGAGCGCGCATCACAGTCCCGAGGGGCTGAGGGTGAGCGTGAGGGAAGCGGAATAGTTTCCGGCGCGCTGTCCGCCGGAAGGACGCAGCGTGGCGCCGAGGAACACGACGCCGCGTCCGTTGCCGTCGAGCGTCACCGTGATCGGCGTCGACGGATCGAACAGCGTCTCGTCGGCCACCGAACCCGTGGGCGAGTAGCCGGCGGAGGTGGGGCCGAACGTGAGCGGCATGGCATCGCCCGACGGCGACGTCATCGATGGCGGGAGCGAGAACGTGAGCACCACCTGCGCGAGCTTGGGCCCGGCGATCTGGAGTTGCGCGCTCCGGCTCGCGTCGGTGGGGCGGATCGTCACCGCCACCCCCGGAAGGATCGAGCCGAACGTGAGATCGTGCTGCCCCGTCACGCGCAGCGGACGCCCCTGCGCGCCGGCCGAGGGAGCGGCCAGCGCCAGCGCGACGAAAAGGGGCAGCGAGCGGTGGATGGGAGACAACGTGGGATGCGGTCGCGCGGGGAGGTGCCGAGCCGGTCGCCGTACGAGTCAGAAGCCCGCGTAGGCGCCGGTGAGAGTGATGGTCGCCGTGTATGCACCGGCGGGCTGCGTCGCCGCCGGCGACACGCGCGCGCCGACGAACACGTAGGAGGCCGCGCCCCCGCCCGATCCGATCTGGATGGTCGTCGCCGACGACGACGGCGTGAACGCGGTGGCGCCCGCGGTGGAGTTGGTGGTGTTCCACAACCCCGTCCACGATCCAATGGGGAGCGTGGCGCCCCCCGGTCCCACGAGCTGGGTGGGCAGATCGAACACGAGCGTCACGTGATCCCCGGGGCGCAGCCGCACGTGAAAGCGCCCCGCGCCGGCGTCGGTCGGGGCGACGGTCTTCGCCACGCCGGGAAACACGTTGCCGAACGCGAGATCCGCGTCGCCGAACACGAGCGCCCGCTTTCCCACGTTCGCCGTCACCGACACCGTGGCGCTTCGCGCCTGAGCGGCCGCCGCGCGAGCGCGGACGGCCGTCAGGGCGAGCACCATCGCCGCGTACCCGAGTGCGCGGCGCATGCGCCGGATCCCGCCAGCGATCAGAGGCCGGTGTACGCCACCGTCATCGTGACGGTGTTCGTGTACGAGCCGGCGGTCTGGTTGTTCGCGGGCACCACGCGCGCGCCGAGGAACACGTACAGGTCGCCCGTGCCGCTCAGCGTCGTGGTGGTGGACCCGGAGAGCGACGAGAACGCGCTGCCGCCGGTGGTGGCGCTGTTCGTCTGGTTGTAGTACCCGGTCCAGCTGTCGATCGGCAGCGTGGCGCCGCTCGGCCCGTCGAGCGCCGTGGGCAGCGTGAACGACACCTGCACCTGCGCGCCGCCGAAGCCCGTGACGCTGAACTGCCCGCCGTTGCTGGCGTCGGTGTAGTCGATCGTCTTGTTCACCCCGGGATACACGTTGCCGAACGCGAGGTCCTGCACGCCGGTCACGGTGAGGGGCTGCAGGACGGTCGCCGTGGCGTTGATGTTCCCGCTCTGCGCCGCGGCGGTGCGGGCGGTGGCGGCGAGAGCGGCGAGAGCGCCGGCGGCGACGAACGCGCGAAGCATCGAACGGGACATGATCTTTCTCTCCAGGGTGTGAACGCTGAATCACGGGATCCGAGACGACGCTCAATGAGTCGTTCGTAATGAAATACGCCTCATGAGACGCGTTTAACCGTAAGAACGAAACATGCCGCGGCCGCCGGGCCCGCCCGCGCCGGGTCGTTCGCGCGCGGATCGGACGCGTGGAGCCCAGGCGCATCGGACGACACGCCCGATGCGCGACCCACCCGACGCGAGTGGCGCTCGCCAGGCAGGCCATGGCGACGCATGCACTTGCGACCGGGCGGCGCACGTCGGAGCGATCGCGCGGTCATCGTGCCCGGTCGGATCGGCGCCGGCGCGCGAGCGCCGCTGACCGACCACGCTAGGCGGGCGCCGCCCGTCGCACGCCGTGCCGGCCATGCCGCGTTCCGCGAGAGATCGTGCACGGTGCAATGCCCTCTGAAACCCGGCTCCCCTCCCCTCCCGTACGGAGTCGAGAGAGGAGTTCCAGCCGCCGGGCGGCGCGGATGCCGCTTCCCGCGTCCACGAGCGGCGCACCGCACACCTCCACCCGGCTCCGACCATGGACTCCGCGCTCCGCGATCTGCGCTACGCCGCCCGCGCCCTCCGCAAGAGCCCCGGTCTCGTCATCGTCTCCGTGCTCGCCCTGACGATCGGCATCGGCCTCACCACCACGATGTTCAGCATCGTCTACGGCGCCCTCATGCGCGGACTCCCCTTCCCGGATGGCGACCGCGTGGTGGAGATCAGCCGTGACAACCGCGCCCGCGACATCCAGCGCGCGGGACTCCCGATCCACGATGTGCTCGACCTCCGGGAGCGTCAGCGCTCGTTCACCGATGTCGCCGCGTACTATCAGGGGACGGTGAACGTGAGCGGCGGGGAGCGCGCGGAGCGCTTCGACGGCGCGTTCGTGACGGCGAACACCTTCCGCCTGCTGCACGTGCAGCCGATCCTCGGCCGCGACTTTCGCGACGGGGAGGACCAACCCGGCGCGGAGCCGGTGGCGATCATCGGCGATGCGATGTGGCGGACGCGCTACGGCGGCGACCCCGGCATCGTGGGGCGGGTGATCCGGGTGAACGGCGCGCCGCGCACGGTGGTGGGGGTGATGCCCGAGGGATTTCTCTTCCCCAACCGCGAGCAGATCTGGCTGCCGCTGGGGATGAACCCGCTCACGATCAAACGGGGCGAGGGGCAGTGGCTCTCGGTGATCGCACGGCCGAAGCCGGGCGTCTCGCTCGACCAGGTGAACCGGGAGCTCGCCGCGTTCTCGGCGCGGCTGGCGGCGGAGCACGAGGAGACGAACGACGGGTTCGTCGCGTCCGCCCTGCCGTTCGTGGATGCGGAGCTCGGGCCGCAGCCGCACCAACTGCTGTACACGATGCTCGGCGCGGTCTTCCTCGTGCTGCTCATCGCGTGCGCGAACGTGGCGAACCTGCTCATCGACCGCGCGGCGCACCGGACCAAGGAGGTGGCGGTGCGCACCGCGCTCGGCGCATCGCGGTGGGACGTGGTGCGGCAGTTCCTCGCCGAGTCGCTCCTTCTCTCCGGCGTCGGCGCCCTGTTCGGCGTGGCGCTCGCGTACGGCGGGATCACGGCGTTCAACCGTGCCATCGCCGACACCGGCGTCCCGTTCTTCATCGACATTCGCCTCCACCCACCGGTGCTGGCGTTCACCGCGGCGGTGGCGGCGCTCGCGAGCGTCGTCGCGGGGGCGCTCCCGGCGTGGCAGTCGTCGCGCGCCGACATCGGTGAGGTGCTGAAGGACGAGTCGCGAGGCGCATCGAGCCTGCGCATCGGCCGGATGAGCCGCGGGCTGGTGATGTTCGAGGTCGCGTTGTCGTGCGGGCTGCTCGTCGCCGCCGGGCTCACCATCAAGAGCCTCGCGCGTCTGCGCCACGTGGACTACGGGTTCGCCACGGAGGGGATCTTCACGGCGCGCCTCGGCTTCCCGGCCACGTACACCGACACGACGCAGCAGATGCGCTTCTTCCACACACTCGACCTCCGCCTCCGCGAGCTCCCCGGCGCGCGCTCGGCGGCCATCGTCTCCGGCCTGCCGGGGGTGAACCTCGGGGGGACGACCTTCGCCATCGAGGGGCGCGCGTACGCGGCGGAGCGCGACTATCCCCGGACGCGGCAGCTCGATGTCACGCCAGGGTACTTCGCCACCTTCGACGTGCCCGTGCTACAGGGGCGCGCGCTCGGAGATCAGGACCGCACCGACGCCGAGCCGGTGGTGGTCGTGAACCAGGCGTTCGTGCGCGAGTACTTCCACGGCGAGAGCCCGGTGGGGCGGCGCATCCGGTTCGGCGGCGCGCGCAGCACCGATCCCTGGCGCACGATCGTCGGCGTGGTGCCGGACATCTTCTCCGACGACGCCGAGCACCGGCGCCCGGCCATCGTGATGGCGCCGCTCGCGCAGCACCACAGCAACTTCGTGAGCCTCGCCGTGCGCGTGTCCGGGGGCGATCCGATGGCGCTCGCGCCGGCGGTGCGCCAGACCGTGGCCTCGCTCGACCCCGACCTCCCGCTGTACTGGGTGTACTCCATGCACGAGGCCCTCGCGCGCCCCACGTGGTTCTACCGGGTGTTCGGGACGATGTTCATGCTGTTCGGCTTCGTCGCGCTCTTTCTCGCGTCCGTGGGGCTGTACGCCGTGATGGCGTTCTCCGTGAGCCGCCGCTCGCGGGAGCTGGGGATCCGCATGGCGCTGGGCGCGCGCGCCGGCGACGTCGTGCGCCTCGTGCTGCGGCAGGGCGTGGTGCAGCTCACGGTGGGGATGATCGCCGGACTGGCGATCGCCGCCCTGGTGTCGCGAGTGATGAGCGTGGTCCTGTTCGATGTGCAGCCGCGCGATCCGGTCATCTTCGCGGGAGTGGTGGGAGTGCTGAGCGCCGCGGGGCTGCTCGCCTGCGTGATGCCGGCCAGACGGGCGACGCGGGTGGATCCGGTGGTCGCGCTGCGCACGGAATAGCGGACGGCGGCGGCGCGCGCGTTGCCGTCGACTCGTCAGGCACAACGATCCTCTCAGGAGATCGCACATGGAACTCGCTCACTCGCTGCGCCGGGAGCTGCGGCAGGCGCTCCGCTCGCTTCGCCGGGCTCCGTCGTTCTCCGTCATCGCGCTCGTCACGCTCTCGCTCGGCATCGGCGCGACCATGGCGATCTACGGGGTGCTCGAGTCGGTGGTGCTGCGCCCCCTCCCCTATCGCGACGCCGGACGCCTGGTCGCCGTGCTGCACCCGGCGACGGTGCCGGGCAACGGCGAGGGGAAATGGGGGATGTCCGCGGGCGGGTACTTCCAGTTCCGCGCGCTCTCGCACACGCTGGAGGATCTCGGCGGGTACACCACGAGCAGCGCCACGCTGGTCGGCGGCGATGCCGCGGCGGAGCAGGTGCGCGTGGCCGAGGTGACGGCGACGGTCTTCTCCACGCTGCGCGCGCGGCCGTTCCTCGGGAGGTTGATCGGCGCGGCCGAGGATGCGCCGGGGGCTCCCCCCACCGTGGTGCTCTCCCACGAGCTGTGGCGTAGCCGCTTCGGCGCCGATCGAGAGATCGTGGGAAAGACCATCCGGCTCTCCGGGCAGCCGTTCCGCGTGATCGGCGTCGCCGAGCCGGGGCTCACCCTCCCCATGCCCGGCCCCTTCGCCTCCACCGCGAATGTCGCCGGATTCGGCGTGGACGTCTGGCTCCCCCTCCAGCTCGATCCCAACGGTCCGTTCTGGAACTCGCACCAGTACACCGGCATCGGCCGGTTGAAGCCCGGCGTGACGGTGGAGCAGGCGCAGGCCGACCTCGCGGCGATCACGCGGCGACTCCCGGAGCTGGTCCCGAACGCGTACAGCGAAGGGTTCATGCGGCAGTACGCGTTCCGCGTGAGCGTGGAGCCGCTCGAGCAGGCGGTGCTCGGGCCGGCGGTGGCCCGGTCGCTCTGGATCCTGTTCGGCGCGGTGGGGCTCGTGCTGCTCATCGCCTGCGCGAACGTGGCGAACCTGTTCCTGGTGCGCATGGAAGCGCGGCGGCGCGAGACGACCATTCGCGCGGCGCTCGGCGCCAGCCGCTCGCAGATGGCGCTGCACCATCTGACCGAGAGTCTGCTCCTCACGCTCGGGGCCGCCGTGCTCGCGATCCCGATCGCGCGCTGGGGGATGCCGGCGCTGCTCGCGGCGGCGCCGCGGAGCATCCCTCGGCTCTCCGGCGTCTCGCTCCGCTGGACCGCCGTGGCGCTGGGCATCGTCCTCGCGATCGCGGCGGGCGTGGCGTTCGGGCTCGTGCCACTCGTCAGGCGGGGGGACGATGCGAGCACCCTGCGCGATGGCGGGCGCGGCGCCACCGGCTCCCGCCGGCAGCGTGCCGTGCGCGGCGCGCTCGTGGTGGCGCAGGTGGCGCTCGCGGTGGTACTGCTCGCCGCCGCGGGGCTGCTGGTACGGAGCTTCGAGCGGTTGCGCGGCGTGCGCCCGGGGCTCGATCCGAACGGGGTGCTCACCTTCGAGATCACCCTCCCGTTCGACGAGTACCACACCGTGGAGCAGGCGGTGGCGTTTCACCAGCAGCTCTCCGCGCGGCTCGCCGCGCTACCGGGGGTGACCGCCGTGGGCGCGTCGGACAAGCTCCCGCTGCAGGACTACGGCGCCGGATGCACCAGCGTCGGGCGCGAGGGGCGGCCGTACACGGGCGGGGAGAAGGCGCCGTGCGTGCCGACCCCCACCTTCACCCCCGGCTGGTTCGCGGCGATGGGGATCGCGGTCCGCGGGCGGGCTCCCGACTGGAGTGATGTCGGCCAGCGCACGCAGGCGGCGGTGATCACCCAGGCGCTGGCGGACCGCCTCTGGCCGGGGGAGGATCCGCTCGGCAAGGGGATCCTGCCAGGAGACAGAGGGCGCGGCGGGTACTATCGGGTGGCGGGAGTGATTCCCGATCTGCGCGCGGCGGGGCTCGACCAGCCGCCGACCGAGGCGCTGTTCGTGCCCGCCACGATCCTCGGGGACCCGCCGCACCGGGGCGGCGAGCTCAACTCGCTGGTCTACGCCGTGCGCACGAGCGTCGACGATCCGACATCGCTCGTGCCGGAGATCCGGGCGGTGCTCGCGTCGCTGAACTCCCAGGTGCCGATGGTGAACCCTCGCACGATGCGGGAAGTCGTGAGCCGGTCGGTGGCACGCACCACGTTCATCATGCTGCTGCTCGGCACGGCGTCGGTGATGGCGCTCGTGCTCAGCGCGGTGGGGATCTACGGCGTGATCTCGTACGTGGTGACGCAGCAGCGCGCCGAGATCGGGATCCGGATGGCGCTCGGCGCGCGCGAGTCGCAGGTGGGGAGGATGGTGGTGGCGCAGTCGCTGCGCCTCGGCGCGCTCGGCGCGATGATCGGGGTGGCCGCGGCGCTGGCGGGGACGCGTCTCCTGCGATCGCTGCTCTTCGACGTGAGCCCCACGGATCCGCTGGTGCTGTCGGTGGTGCCCGTGGTGCTGCTCGCGCTCGCGGCGGCGGCGAGCTTCGCGCCGGCGCGCCGCGCGGCGCGCGTGGATCCGGTGGAGGCGATGCGCCCCGTCTCACGCGATCCCGAGCAGGTGGATCAACGCGAGCGCGATCGCGAACAGCACCAGGAGCGAGGCGGAGACCGCGAGCGTGACGGCCGTGCCGACGCGGGCGAGCACCCGTACGTCCACGCCGAGGCCGAGCGCCGCCATGGAAAGGACGGTGAGCGCCGTGGTGATCCACTTGATGGCGGGCATCGCGGCGTCGGGAACGAGCCCCACCGCGCGCACGGCGGCGAGCGCGAGGAAGCCGACGATGAACCAGGGGACGAGCCGTCCGATGGGGAGCCTCGAGGGAGTCGCGCGGGCGCCTGCCGTGGTGCTCCCGCCGCGCGCCGGCGCGCGGCGCTCCCTCAGCGCGAGCACCACCACCACGGGGCCGAGCATGAGCACGCGCACCAGCTTCACGAGCGTGCCCACCTGCGCGCTCACCGCGCTCACCGGAATGGTGGCGGCGAGGACCTGCGGGACGGCGTAGACCGTGAGTCCGGCGATGACGCCGTGCTGGAACGGCGAGAATCCGAGCGCGTGGGTGAGCGGCGGGAGCGCGAGCACGACGATGGCGCCGAGGAGTGCGGCGTAGGCGATGGCGGAGGCGACGTCCTCCGGCTCTGCGCCGATGACGGGAGCGACGGCGGCGATGGCGGAGTTTCCGCAGATGGAGTTTCCGCAGGCGACGAGGATCGCGAGGCGGTGTCGCAGGCCGAGCGCCCTCGAAATGACATAACTGGCGCAGATCCCCAGTACCACCACTCCCATGATCCCCACCACGATCGCACCTCCCGCGCGCAGCAGCACGGGAACACTCACCGACGCTCCCAACAGCACCACCGCGACCTCCAGCAGCGTCTTCGCGCTCGCCGCGATCCCGGGGCGCCACCGCGCGCCGGGCGTCCACACCGTCCGCACCGCCGCCCCCAACAGGATCGCGAGCACCACCGATTCCACCCACGCTCCGCCGGTGGCCCGCCGTTCCGCCCACTCGACCGCCCACGCCGCCAGGCTCAGCGCGCTGCACAGTGCCACGCCCGGCACCGCGCGCCGCACCCGGCGCCATGCCGCGGCGCCGGCGTCGCTCACCGCACTCGCTGCGCTCGCCCCGCCTCTCATGGTCTCCATGTCGGTCGATGCCATCGGCTGCTCCCATGCAATCGTTCGGCGCCCGCCCGCTCGCGCGGCGGGACTCGGATGAGGATGCACCCGTTCGCACCGCCGACCCATGGATCGCTCCCGATGGGAGCGATAGCTTCTTCCTATGGCTTCCGAGCGACCAGCCCGCGCGCGGCGCGGCGCCGCCCCCCTCGCGCCGGCACTCGCCGCCGATCTCGACCTGCTCGTCGTCTTCGCCGTCGTCGCCCGCGAGCGCTCCTTCACGCGCGCCGCCGCGGCGCTCGGGATCGCGCAGCCCTCGGTGTCCGGGCGCATCCGCCGCCTCGAACAGCGCCTCGGCGAGCCGGTGTTCGAGCGCCTCGGACGCGGCGTGCGCCTCACGCGCACGGGGGAGGCACTGCGCCCCGTCGCCGATCAGGCGCTCGCCGTGGCGCGCGAGACGGACGAGCTGCTGAGCGGGCTCGCCGGACTCTCCCGCGGGCTCGTGCGATGCGCGGCGAGCACCACCATCGCCGCCTACGTGCTCCCCGCGGCGATCGCGCGCCTGCGCGCCGCGCACCCGGCGGTGGAGATCGACGTGCGCGTGGGAAACCCCGCCGACGTGGCGCGCCACGTGGCGCGCGGCGATGTGCCGTGGGGGCTCGTGGAAGGGCCGGTGGACGCGGGGCGCTTCGCCGTGCGCCCCTTCCGCACCGACGAGCTGATTCTCGTGGTCCCCGCGCGCCACCCCTGGGCGCAACGCCGGCGCGTGCGCCCCGAAGCGCTCGCGCGCGAAGCGTTCATCGCGCGCGAGCCCGGCTCCGGCACCGGCGCGATCGACGAGGCGGCGCTCGCGGCGCGCGGCATCCGGCTGCGCCCGAGCGTGCGCCTCGCCGACTCGCGCGGCATCGCGGCGGCCGTGGCCGACGGCGCGGGGATCGGCATCGTGTCGGCGCTCGTGGCCGCGCCACTCCTCGACGCGCGCCGCATCGCGCGCGTGGAGATCACCGGCATCGACCTCTCACGCCCGCTCTCCTTCGTGCAGCTACCGGGGAGGAGTGTGACGAGGCTGGACGAGGCCCTGCTGCGGGCGGCGGGGGTGGTAGGCGGTGGGAGAGGGGGTAGGACATAGTCGCTGGACCACCGTGGAACGCGTGTGGCGTGTGGGGAACTGACGGAGAGAGGGGCGAGAGGGAGAGCGAGAGTAGGTTCGGATGTAGGGAGAGTCCGCCTACTCACAAGCCCATACGCGCCGTACCTCCCTCCTCTGCCCGTCAGTCTCCCACACGCCACACGCGTTCC
>CAMLEQ010000037.1 GCA_946479015.1 uncultured Gemmatimonadota bacterium
CGACGCCGGGCACGACGCCGTGCGGTGCGCCGCGCAGCGCGCCGGAGCGACCGGTGCGACGCGGAGCGGCTCCGGTACGTCGCTGGTGGCGATCTCACCGGCGGAGTGCGCCGACGCGGTCGCGGCGGCGATGGTGGACGCCTGGGGAGCGCACGGCGTGAGCGCCGCGACGTTCGTGAGCGCGGGCGCCGTGTCGGGGGCGCAGGTGGAATCGCGACCCACACACGACGGGGGCCCTCGCGACGCGATCGACCGCTGCGCGTAGGGGAATCGCGGTCGTCGGGTGTCTTATGGAGTGTAGCACCGCGCGAGTGCATGATCCTGACGACGAGCCGCCGGCACGGCTCGGACGTTCGTACCGCGCGTCGATTGTACTTGTCGTTCGTAAGATCCTTGCATTCTTCCAAACGAAAGCCCCCGGTTCCTACGGGGGCCTTTCGTTTGGGTGGCCCTCTACGGCGGCGCCACCGCACGCGTTTCGTGCCGCGCGCCCAGGTCGC
The DNA here is from genome assembly GCA_946479015.1 of uncultured Gemmatimonadota bacterium. The sequence goes on from CAMLEQ010000037.1 coordinate 501, forward strand.
AGATGATCGTCATCAAGTTCGGCGGCACGTCCGTGCAGGACGCGGCCGCCATCGCGCGGGCCGCGGCGATCGTGCGCGCGCGGCTCTCCCGTCGCCCCACGGTGGTGGTCTCGGCGATGGCCGGGATCACGGATCTGCTGGTGAGCGCCGCGGAGCTGGCGGCTGCTGGACAGGCCACGGATGTGATGCGCGTGATCCGCGACATCCGGGCCCGGCACCTCCAGGCAGCCGACGATCTGCTCGCCACGGACGAGCCGCACGATGCGCTCCGGAGCGAGCTGGGAGCGATCGTCAACGAGCTGGTGCGCGCGTGCGACGCGATCGAGGCGCTGGGCTACGTGCCGGCGCGCACGCGCGACATGGTGCTGTCGGTGGGGGAACGGCTGTCGGTCCCGCTCGTCGCCGCCGCGCTGCGCGAACGGGGGATCCCCGCCGTCGCGTGCGACGCGCGGCGGTGCATCGTCACCGACGACCGCTTCGGTTGCGCCGAGCCGCAGTGGGAGGCGACGGTGAGCGCGGTGGTGGCGGAGGTGGGGGGGCAGCTCGAGCAGGAGCTCGTGCCCGTGCTCGGCGGCTTCATCGCCGCGACCGAAACCGGGATCACGACCACGCTGGGGCGGGGCGGCTCCGATTACACGGCGGCGCTCGTGGGCGCCGCGCTCGGCGTGGAGGCGATCGAGATCTGGACGGACGTCGATGGCATGCTCACCGCCGATCCACGGGTGGTGGGGGATGCGCAGGTGGTGGAGCACGTGCACTACGACGAGGCCGCGGAGCTGGCGTCGTTCGGGGCGAAGGTGCTGCACCCGCGCACGATCGCGCCGGCGGTGGCGCGCGGGATCCCGGTGTCCATCCACAACTCGCGCGATCCGGAGCGGGGCGGCACGCGCATCACGGCCGACGCGCCACGCCGCGCGCTCACGGCGATCGCGGGGCGCGGCGGGATCGCGGTGGTGCGACTGCGCACGCCGGGGATGTTGAACGCCCGCGGCTTTCTCCACGCGCTCTTCGGCATCTTCGCCGACCACGGCGTGGTGGTGGACGTGGTGACGACGTCCGAGGTGTCCGTGTCGGCCACGGTGGAGGCGGCGGAGCTCACGGCGGCGCTGGTGAAGGCGCTGGGTGCGCTCGGGGAGGTGGAGGTGGTGGACCAGTGCGCGCTGGTGGCGGTGGTGGGGATGGAGCTGGCGGCGCACGCGCCGGAGATGGCGCGCGCCGTAGCCGCGCTCCGGGAGACCACCGTGCACATGCTCTCGGTGAGCGCCACGGGGACGAACCTCACCGCCGTCGTTCCGGCGAGCGATCTGGCGCGCGTGATGCGGCGGCTGCACGCGGAGCTGTTCGAGGCGGTGGCGGCGGGCTGACCAGCGGAGGGGCGCGCCGAGGAAGCTGGCGCGAGCCGCTGGCGGCGACGGTGTCGAGGAATGGTGGCGCACGTCATGCACGGTGGGGAGCGGCCCGACAGCACGGCGCTCGCCGCGCCCGCGTTCCCTCGATCGACGAACCGTGACCACGCCCGATCCCCGCCCAGCGCACCGACTCACCGACCATGTCATCCTCGTGTCCGTGGACTCGCTGCGTCCGGAGTTCTACCAGCAGGACTCGTGGCCGATGCCGGTGGTGCAGCAGCTCGCGCGCGACGGCTCCTCCGCGCGCCAGGTGCTCAGCGTCTTTCCGGCGCTCACGTATCCGGCGCACACGTCCATCGTGACGGGCGCGCTCCCCGCGCGACACGGAGTCTGGCACAACCGGCCGTTCGAGCCGTCGGGGCAGAGCGGGCGCTGGCTGTGGGAGGCATCGGCCATCACGGCGCCGACGCTCTGGGACGTGATCCACGACGCGGGCGGGACCACCGCCGCGATCGCGTGGCCGGTCACCGTCGGGGCGGCCGCGATCGACTGGAACGTCCCGGACGTGTGGCCGCTCGGCGCGGGCGACGGGATGGCGCCCATCCGCGCGACGATGACGCCGCCGGAGTTGATCGCGGAGCTGGAGCGCGAGGCGACGGGGCGGCTCCGCGACGAGAACTTCTCCATCAGCCGGCTGGTGCGCGAGGATCGCGTGGGCGCGATGGCCGCGTACCTGTTCGAGCGCTACCGCCCCACGCTCCTCCTCGTGCACTGCATCGGCGCGGATCACGTGCAGCATGCGTACGGCAGGGAGACGCCGCTGCTGCGCCGCGCGCTCGGCGCCGTGGACCGCGCGATCGGGCAGGTGCTCGACACCGTGGAGCGGCTCGGTCTTCTCGATCGCACCACGTTCATCATCACCGGGGACCACGGCTCCGCCGACATCCACACGCAACTACGCCCGAACGTGTGGCTCGCGGAGGCGGGATTGATGGAGCCGCGCCCCGATCGAGGGCGCTGGCGCGCGACATTCCTCGCGAGTGGAGGCTCGGCGTTTCTCAGGTTGTGCGATCGCGATGACGCCGGCGCGCTGTCGCGGGTGGAGCGCATCATCGAGGAGCAGCCGTCCAGGATCCGCGCGCTGCTGCGCGTGGTGTACCGGGAGGAGCTGGCGCGTCTGGGCGCGGATCCCGAGTCGCCGCTGGCGCTCGTCGCCATGCCGGGGATCGAGCTGCACGAGAGCGCGGAGGGCCCCGCGCTCCGCCCCGCGGTGGGAGCGGCGCACGGCTACCTGCCTGGGACGCCGACGATGCACACGGGGTTCGTGGCTGCCGGGGCGGGAGTGCGCGCGGGGATCATCGCGCCCGAGCTCCGACTGGAGGACATCGCGCCTCTCGTCGCCGCGCTGCTCGGTCTCGACTTCGCGGCGCCGGACGGCGTGCTGATGCCCGGGCTGGTGATGCCGTAGCGAAGGGATGACGCACGAGCGCTCTCCGGTGTGCGACCCGGAGAGCGCTCTTGTATAGCGGGAGCGCATGCGGTGTAGCTCGGCGACCGCCTTGTTGCGAGCACGACGGCGCCGTCTGCGTCCCATTCACCGTGCGGAATGAGGGTGCGCGAATGTCGCGCTCGCCACCTCACGATAGAAGACGCTCGAGCGCGACCAAACCCCTACAGACAACGGACGTTTTCTTCGCACGCGCGATGCCAGCGCAGATGATGCACGAGTCGGCGCGAGACCCTACCGTCCCCGGCGCACACGCGCGACATTGTGCGCGGCAATGATAGATCACACGACGCCCCACGCGCACACCATCGCACGCGATTCCTCGCTCGACGACGCGCTCGGACACGACATCGACGTGCTACGGCGCGCGGGACTCCTCCGCGCGCTCCCGCGCATCGAGCGGCGCGATGGCGTGCGCGTCACGATCGATGGCCGGGAGCTGATCGACTTCTCGTCGAACGACTACCTCGGCCTCGCCGCGCACGCGCGCCTCACGCACGCGATCCTGCACGCCCTCCCGACCACCGGCGTCGGCGCCGGCGCGGCGCGCAGCATCTCCGGCAACCACCCACTGCACGAGGAGCTGGAGCGCGAGCTCGCCCGCCGCAAGCACGCCGAGGCGGCGCTGCTCTTTCCCTCCGGCTTCGCCGCCAACGCCGGGGCCATCCCCGCGCTCGCGTCGCGCGGCGATGTGATCTACTCCGATGCGCTCAACCACGCGTCGATCATCGATGGCTGCCGCCTCTCGCGTGCCACGGTGCGCACGTTCGCGCACGGCGACGCCGACGCGCTGGCCGAGCTGCTCGCATGCGATCGCAGAGCGTACCGGCGCTGCCTGATCGTCGTGGAAGGCGTGTACTCCATGGACGGCGACCTCGCGCCGCTCGCCAGGCTCGCCGAGCTGGCGCGCGCGCACGAGGCATGGCTGTACGTGGACGACGCCCACGCCACCGGCGTGCTCGGCGCCACCGGCGCGGGCTCGGCGGAGCACGCGGGAGTGGAGGGCGCGGTGGACATCGCCATGGGGACGCTCGGCAAGGCCCTCGGCTGCGCGGGTGCGTTCGTGGCGGGGAGCGCGACGCTGCGCGAGTTCCTCCTCAACCGCGCGCGCACCTTCGTGTTCACCACCGGCGCTCCGCCGGCGCTCGCCGCCGCGGCGCTCGCCGCGCTACGCCTCCTCGACGCCGAGCCGTGGCGCCGCGAGCGCCTGCTCGCGAACGCGGCGCGGCTGCGGGAGCGGCTCGAGCCCCTCGGCATCGGCGGCGATCCGGGACTGCCGGGGCACATCACCCCCATCCCGCTCGGCGCCGCCGAGCGCGCAGTGCGGGCGGGGCGCGCGCTGCGCGAGCGGGGATTGCTCGTGGGCGTGGTGCGTCCACCCACGGTGCCGATGGGGAGCGCGCGGCTCCGCGTCACGCTCAGCGCGCTGCACACTGAGGAGCAGATCGACCGCCTCGCCGACGCGCTGCGCGCGGCGATCGGCGAAGCGACGCCGGGGAGGGCACGGGAATGACGGCGCCTCGACGGTCCGCTCCCTTCTGGTCGCCGCTCGACGACCGGCACGTGTGGCACCCGTACACGCACCACGTCGGCGGCGCCGCGCCACTCCCCGTCGCGCGCGCCGAGGGAGCGTACCTGTACGACACCGACGGGCGACCGATCCTCGATGCCATCTCCTCGTGGTGGGTCACGCTGCACGGACACGCGCACCCGACCATCGCCGAGGCGGTGGCGCGCCAGGCCTCCACGCTCGAGCAGGTGATCTTCGCCGGCTTCACGCACGAGCAGGGCGCGCGGCTGGCGGCGGAGCTGGTACAGGTGCTCCCGCCGGGGCTCTCGCGCGTCTTCTTCTCCGACGATGGCTCCACGGCGGTGGAGGTGGCGCTGAAGATGGCGCTGCAGTACTGGCGGAACCGAGGGGAGAAGCGCTCCACCATCGTGGCGCTCGAGAACGCCTATCACGGCGACACCTTCGGCGCGATGAGCGTGAGCGCGAGCGGCGTGTTCACCGATCCGTTCAGCGACCACCTGTTCCGGGTGGAGCGCCTCCCCGATCCGAGCCAGCAGGATCCGGTGCTCGCCTTCGCCCGCCTGCTCTCCGACCGGCACACCGACATCGCGGCGATCATCGTCGAGCCGCTGCTCATGGGGGCGGGCGGGATGCGCATGTGGAGCGCGACCACGCTCGCCGCGCTGCACGCGCTGGCGGCGGAGTCCGGGGTGCTGTTCATCGCCGACGAGGTGCTCACGGGATTCGGCCGCACCGGGGCGCTGTTCGCGTGCGAGCACGCGGGGATCACCCCGGACCTGATCTGTCTCTCGAAGGGGCTCACCGGCGGCTTCCTCCCCCTCGGCGCCACCGTGGCGCGCGACGAGGTGTTCGCCGAGTTCACGCGCGGACCGGATCGCCGGCTGATGCTCTTTCACGGGCACTCGTTCACGGCGAACCCGATTGCCTGCGCCGCGGCGCGCGCGAGCCTGTCGCTGCTCGATGCGCGCTGCGCCGAGCGGCGGCGCGCGATCGAGCGCGCGCATCGCGATGGACTGGAGCGACTGCGAGATCATCCGCGCGTGGCGCGCGCGCGGGTGCTCGGCACCGTCGCCGCGTTCGACCTCGACGTCGCCGGCGGCTACCTGAGCCCGATCGGCCCGGAGCTGGCGCGGTTCGCGCTCGACGAAGGGGTGCTACTGCGCCCGCTCGGCAACGTCGTCTACCTGCTCCCGCCGTACGCGATCGAGCCGGAGGAGGTGGCGGGCGTGTACGACGTGGTCGCCCGCTTCCTGGAGCGCCGGTGCTGAGGCTCGGCGTCACCGGCACCGACACCGGGGTGGGGAAGACCGTGGTCGCGGCGGCGCTGCTCGCCATGCTTCGCGCGCGCGGGGTGCGCGCGGCGGGGATGAAGCCGGTGGAGACCGGCGTGAGCGAGGAGGACGCCGATCGCGATGCGATGCGTCTGTGGCGTGCCGCCGGCGCGGTGGACGACCCGCGCGATGTGGGGCCGGTGGCGCTCCCCGATCCGCTGGCGCCGGTGCTCGCCGCGCGGCGCGCCGCTCGCCCGGTGGAGCTCGCGACGCTGGATCGCGCGCTCGAGCGTCTCTCCGCGGCCGCCTCGGCGATCGTGGTCGAGGGCGCGGGCGGGATTCTCGTGTCCGTCGCGCCGGGCACGTCGTACGCGGATCTCTTTCGCCGCTGGCGGCTCGATGTGGTGATCGTGGCCGCCAACCGGCTCGGGGCGCTCAATCACACGCTGCTCACCGTGAACGAGGCGCGCCGTGCCGGACTTCTCGTGCGCGGCGTGGTGCTGAACGAGTCTGCCGCGTCGGAGCCGGCGGATCTCGCGCGGGCGACGAACCTCGCGATGCTGCGCGAGCTGCTCCCCGGCGTCCCGATCGCCGCGCTTCCACGCCTCGCCGCGCCGGACGATCACGCGGCGCTCACCGCCGCGGCCGAGCGCGGCGGCTTCCATTCATTCATCGATGCCGGTGGCGGCGTGCACGCGCGCGCCGGCTCGTGTACGGAGATTCCATGACCATCACCGATCTCGTGACCAACACGCTCGACGCGCCGAGCTGGGACGCGCTCGCCGAGCGCTCGCTCGCGGGGGAGGCGCTGACGAGGGAAGAGGCGCGCGCCGTGCTTCGCGCGAGCGATGACGAGCTGCTCGACCAGCTCGCCGCCGCGTATCGCGTGCGGCGGGCGCACTTCGGCAGGCGCGTGCGGCTGCACTATCTCGTGAACGCGCAGAGCGGTCTGTGCCCGGAGGATTGTCATTACTGCTCGCAGTCCGCGGTGTCCACGGCGGAGATCGAGAAGTACCCCTTCATGGCGCGCGAGAAGATTCTCGAGGCGGCGGACCGGGCGGCGGCGCTGCAGGCCGGGACGCTGTGCATCGTGATCTCCGGGCGCTCACCGGGGGAGCGGGTGTTCGGCAAGGTGCTCGATGTGGTGCGCGAGGTGCGCGCCCGGCACGATCTCCGGGTGTGTGCCTGTCTGGGGCTCCTGAACGAGGAGCAGGCGCGCCGGCTGAAGGAGGCGGGTGTGACGCAGGTCAACCACAACCTGAACACCTCCGCCAGCCACCACGGCGAGATCTGCACCACGCACGGGTACGCGGACCGCGTGGAGACCGTGTGCCACGTGCGCGACGCGGGGCTGAAGACGTGCTCGGGGGGGATCGTGGGGATGGGGGAGTCTGATGACGACGTGATCGACCTCGCGATGGCGCTGCGCGAGCTCGGCGTGCGGAGCGTGCCGGTGAATTTTCTCATCCCCATTCCCGGGACGCCGCTGGGGGAAGTGCGCGAGCTCGATCCACGGCGCTGCCTGCGCGTGCTCTGTCTCTTCCGGCTGCTCCTCCCGGACCGCGAGCTGCGGATCGCCGGCGGGCGGGAGGTGCACCTGCGCTCGATGCAGGTGATGGGGCTGTACGCGGCGAACTCGATCTTCATCGGGGACTATCTGACCACCGAGGGGCAGGCGCCGCACGCGGACCTGCAGATGATCGAGGATGCGGGGTTCGTGGTGGAGATGCCGGACGGGAGCTGAGGGCGCGGGGCGCGGGGCGCGGGAAGCGGGAAGCGGGAAGCGGGAGAGGACCGCGGGGCGGCGCCTGCGGCAAACGGGAGAGGCAGCGAAGGGGGCGGCGCCGGCGCGCCGCCCCCTACGCACACTGGGGGGGGGCCGGCGCCGGGGGGGGGGCCCCCGCGATCCACCCCTGACCTCTAACCCCTGGCCCCCGGCCCCCGACGCCTCCCGCTTCCCGCTTCCCGAGTCCCACGCGCGTCCCGCGCCCCGCGTCCCGCGTCCCGCGCTCCGCGCCTCGGCGCCAGCGCCGCCTGGAGCACATCGGCATCGGCGTCGAGGAGACGCTGTGCGATCCGCCCCGCGGCTGCGGGGTCCCGTTTCTCGATGGCGCGCAGCAGATCGTGGTGCAGCTTCGTGGTGTCGATGGACGAGATGAGCGGATCGCGCGCGATCTGGCTCAAGGCGTCGCGCAGGTTGGCGGCGAACGCGCGGTAGAGATCCGCGAGCACGGGGTTCTGTGAGGCGAGCGCGATGCCGGTATGGAACTCGACGTCCAGCTCCACCGCGCGGGGCGTATCGCCGCGCGCGCGGGCGGCATCTCGCTCCTCGAGCAGCCGGCGCAGGACGGCGGCGTCGGCGTCGGAGCGGCGCTCCGCCGCGAGGCGCGCGGCCTCCATCTCGAGGGGGCGCCGGACCTCGTAGACGTGGAGAATCGCGGCGCGCTGGAGCCGCCGGTCCAGCGACTCGGCGACGCCGGGGTGGGCACGCACGTACGTCCCGTCGCCCTGCCGGACGTCGAGGAGCCCGGCGTGCGCGAGCGCCGCGACCGCCTCGCGGACCGTGGTGCGGCTGACGCCGAACGATGCCGTGAGCTCCCCTTCGGTGGGGAGGCGGTCGCCGGGCGCGAGTCGTCCGAGCGAGATCTCCTCCTGGAGGTGCTCGATCACGCCGTCGACCAGGCGCCGGCGCGCGAGGGGGCGGGGGGGCGGCTTCATCATCGGTTCATACTACGACATCCGCGGAGGCCCCGCCAACGGGGCACGCCGGGGAAGGCGTGCCCCGTTCGCTCTTGCGGCGCAAATTCATCATACGTATGATGAATTATGAACGTACGTCTCCCGGTCGCGGCCCTCCTGCTCACCGCGCTCGCCGCGCTCGCCGCGCCCGCCATGCTCCGGGCCCAGGCCGTCCACCCGCTCCCCGCCCCCACGGTGCATGCCGCCCGCCTGCGGGGGCGCATCACCCTCGACGGACGCCTCGACGACACCGCGTGGGCGCGCGCGGAGCCGGCCGCCGGATTCCGGCAGCACGAACCCGCCGACGGTAGTCCCGCCACGCAGCGCACCGAGGTCCGATTCCTCTACGACCACGACGCGCTCTACATCGGCGCCCGCATGTACGATGCGCTCGGCGCCGCCGGCGTCCGCACCCGCCTCGCCAGACGCGATGAGGACGATGGCGATGACCACTTCGCCATCGTCCTCGACACGTATCACGACCACCTCGGCCGGCTCTACCTGCAGGTGAACCCCGCCGGCGTGCGGCGCGATGCGCTGGGGCTCGGCACCAGCAACCCCGATTTCTCCTGGGACGGCGTGTGGCAGGCGGCCACCCGCATCGACTCCCTCGGCTGGACGGCGGAGATCCGCATCCCGTTCTCGACGCTCCGCTATCCCGCCGGCGACGTGCAGATCTGGGGACTCCAGCTCTGGCGGTACGTCCAGCGGCTCAACGAGACGTCGCAGTGGTCCTACTGGACCAGACACGATGCCGGCGGCCCCGCGTTCTTCGGCCACCTGGCGGGCATCGAGCCGCCGCGCCGGGTGGTGCACGCCGAGGTGCTCCCGTACACGCTCGTGCAGTGGCGCAACACGGAGCGGTCCTCCCCGCTGTGCGCTTCGGTCGCGTGCGGCCCGACGACGGGCGTGCGCGCCGGCGCCGACCTGCGCGCCACCATCGGCGGCACGGCGGTCACCGCCACGCTGAACCCGGATTTCGGACAGGTCGAGCTCGACCCGGCGGTGCTCAACCTCACCGCCTCGGAGAGCTACTTCGAGGAGAAGCGACCGTTCTTCCTCCAGGAGGCCGGCCTCTTCGACTTCGGCGCGACCGCCTGCTTCGTGTGCAGCACGTACGTGCCGGTGAACTTGTACTACTCGCGGCGCATCGGGCACGCGCCGACACTCCAGCCGCCGAGCAGCCTCGATCCGCCCTCGGCGACCCGCGTCCTGGGCGCCGCGCGCGTGGGAAGCCAGACCGCCGGCGGGTGGTCGTTCGGCGCGATCGAGGCCGTCACCGCGGAGGCGAAGGCCACCGTGCTCGAGGCATCGGGCGATGCGGTGCCGATGCATGTCGAGCCGGAGGCCAACTACGCGACGGCGCGCGTCAAGCGACGACTCCTCGATGGCGACCTCACCATCGGGAGCGCGATCACGTCGATCGACCGCCGCCTGAGCGCGGCGGCGGATTCGACGCTCCGTCGCCTTCTCCCGGCCACGGCACGCGCCGGCGGCATCGACCTCGACGCGTGGTGGGGCGCGCACCGGTACCACGGCACCGTGACCGCCGCGGTGTCGAGCATCCGAGGCGACACGGCCGCCATCGCCGGCGCGCAGCGATCGAGCGTGCACTACTTCCAACGTCCCGGGCGGCACGCACGCGCCGGGGTGTTCGACGACCGCTACGATCCCACCCGGACCAGTCTCGATGGCTACATGACGAGCGCGCGGCTGGCCCGGGAGGCCGGCGCGTGGGCATGGGAGGGTGGCGCGGAGCTCCTCAGCCCGGGCTTCGAGGTGAACGACCTCGGCTTCCTCACGACGGCCGGCGTGCAGTGGTACGGCGCGGATCTCCAGCGGAACTTCACGCGTCCCACACGCGCCTACCAGAGTCTGGCGGCAACCGCCGGGGTGGAGCTCACCCGGAACTTCGATGGCGATGTCGTCTCGAAGGAGGCGCACGCCATGCTGTCGTACGTCACGCCGTCGTTCTGGACCGTGGAGATCACGGGGCGGGCCCTCCCCGCGCACTACGATGACCGGCTGACGCGTGGTGGCCCGACGGTGCGCGATCCGAGCGGCGGAAGCATCGACGTGCGCGTGATCTCCGATCCGCGTGATGCGACCGGGATCGATGCGTGGGCCCACTCGTCATGGGACGGGCACGGTGGCCGCGATCTGCATCTGGCGCCGACCGTCACGCTGCGTCCGGCGAGCTGGATGCGCCTCGAGCTGACGGCGGATGGAGAGCTCGCGACCGTGGCCGATCAGTACGTGACCGCGGTGCCCGACAGCACCGCCGGGAGCTTCGGCGGGACGCGCTACGTCTTCGCCAGGCTCGCGCGGCGGACGCTGGCGCTCGAGGCGCGCGTCGGGCTCACGTTCTCGCCGCGGCTCTCGCTGGACCTGTATGCGCAGCCCTTTCTCGCGTCCGGCGCGTACGACGCGTACGGCGAGTACGCGGCGCCCCGACGCGCCGCCCGGCTCACGTACGGGATCGATGAGGGCACGATCACGTCGGAGCCTGCCGCGCCCGGCGAGGCGCGCGAGCTCGTCGTCGACCCCGACGGTGATGGCCCGGCGGCGCCGTACCGCCTGACGGCGCCGGACTTCTCCCGCGGCTCGCTCCGCGGCAACGCCGTGCTCCGATGGGAGTATCGCCCCGGTTCCACGCTCTATCTCGCCTGGACCCAGACGCGGGAGGACGATGGCGCGATGGGGAATCTCATCCCCGGCCGGGATGCACGAGCCCTCTTCGCCACGGCGCCGCGGAACGTCGTGCTGCTCAAGGCGAGCTATCGGATGGCGTGGTGACGGACTGACGCACCCGGATGCACGAAAGCCCCCCATGCGAGAGGGCTTTCGCGTCCTGCTTCGGAGTACTCGTTCACGATACTGCCCCACCCTCCGCCGCCCGGCGGAGGCCCTGCGCGTGCCGCGCCTCGGAGGAAACACGGCACGTCTCCCGTCGTGCGCAAACCATCCGTACGGCAACTGCAACTCCCACCCAACTGCAACTCCCACCCACCTTCCACTTCAGCCCCTACTGCAACTGCTCGTTCACTCCACTCGTGCTATAAGACATACGAGGGGCGTGATTCCCCTACACTCCGCGCGAAATTCGCGTGCGGCGAGGCCAATCGGCGTGTAGGCATCTCCCGCGGGCCGCGTGTCCCATCCGTGACTCCCGCGCAACGCGCGGAAGGGCGCGCCGGTGCGCGCTCCCCGCCGCTGCCAGCCGCACCCGCCGCCGCGCCGACCGCGCCGGCTGTTTCCGTCCCTCAGCACCTCGGTGCAGTGGACAATGGACCCTCGATGAGCGTACTCTCTCATGGCCCGCGCTGACGCCGCCCCCGGCGTCGCTCCGCGGCCCGCGCTCTCGCGCGCCGATGTGCCCGCCCCACTCCCCGCGTTGCGCCTCGTCATCCCCGCCTCCAGCGATCCTCACGATTCGGGTTCCGAGATCGAGCTGGCCCGCCGCATCCGCGGCGGCGACGCGGCGGCGTTCGAGACGCTGTTCTCCTCCTACTACGAGCCGCTGCTGCGCTTCGCCTTCGGCTACGTGAAGTCGCGCGGCGTGGCCGAGGAGCTCGTCCAGGAGGTGTTCTTCCATCTCTGGGCGCTGCGCGAGCGCTGGGAGGTGCAGGACACGGTGAGCGCGTACCTCTACGCCAGTACCCGAAATCACGCCCTGAACTGGCTGCGCCGCGGCGCGGTCGAGCGGCGATGGGCGGAGCGCGTGGAAGCCGGAGGTGCCGCCGAGGCCACGCTCGCGCGCAGCGAGCACGCCGACGAGCGTCTGCGCCTCGCCGAGCTCGATGCCGCCATCCGCGAGGCCATCGACCGGCTCCCGCCGCGCTGTCGCGAGACGTTCGTGCTGAGCCGGCATCATCACCTCACGTACGAGCAGATCGCCGAGGTCATGGGCATCTCGGTGAAGACGGTGCAGGAGCAGATCGCCCGCGCGTTGCGCGCGCTCCGCGTGGGCCTTGCCGCGTGGCTCGAGTGAGCCGGACAGCGTCCTCGCGTGCGCTCGATCACTGGCCGGAGGCGCACGTAGGCATGTGCCGCCCCGACGCGTGTCGTTGACGTAGGCCGAACGGAAACGCGACATGAGCGACGAGATCGACTGGGTACGATTGACCGACTGTCTGGCGGGGCGTGCTTCGCTGGCCGAGCGGGCCGCGCTCGAGCGCTGGGCGCGCGAAGCGCCGGAGCGCGAGCGCGCGCTCGCCGAGGCACGCACCCTGTGGGAGCGCGCGAGCGCGCTGCGCGAGCCGGTCGGAGAGGTGGCGGAGGGGGACGTGCGCCGCGCGTGGGCCGCGCTGTCGGCGCGGATCGATGCCGAGACGCGGGAGCCGGTGCCGGCGGGCGCCGGCGTTTCAGCCGCTCCGGTGGGCGGGCGCCGGGCGTTCCGCGCGGGCGGCTTGTTCGCCCCGCCGCGCCGCGGTAGCCGCGTCACCCGCACGGTGCTGCGTGCCGCCGCGGTGATCGTCGCCGCCCTGGGTGGCGCGATCGCCGTTCGCGGCCTGGCGCGCCGGCCGATCCCCGCCGCCGCGCCGGTGGTGCGCGAGATCGCCACCGGGCGCGGACAGCGCGCGGAGGTCCGGCTCGCCGATGGCTCTCGTGTGGTGCTCGGTGTGGACAGCCGGCTGCGCTGGCCCACGACGTTCGGCAGCCGGCAGCGCGATGTGGAGCTGGAGGGAGAGGCGCTCTTCACCGTCGCCCACGACGCCGCACGGCCGTTCGTGGTGCGCTCGGCGAACGCCGTCATCCGCGACATCGGGACGGAGTTCGGCGTCCACGCCTACGCCGGGGAGTCCCGCGTGCGCGTGGCGGTGCGCAGCGGCGCCGTGGCGATCGCTCCGGCACGCGACACGAGCACGCATCGCGCGCTGCTCCACGCCGGCGACCTGGCCACGCTCGCCGCCGACGGCGCGCTCCGCGTGGAGCACGACGCCGATGTCGAGCGCGAGCTCGCCTTCGCCGACGGGCGCCTCGAGTTCGCCGACACGCCGATGTCCGAGGTCGCCCGCACGCTCGAGCGATGGTACGACGTGCGGGTGATCGTCGACGACGCGCTCGCCACGGCGAAGATCAGCGCGCCGTTCGAGCGCGACACGGAGCTGAGCACCGTGCTCCGCGTGCTCGGCGGCGCGCGCGGCGCCCCCGGCACCCCGCCGGGGCGCACCCGGCACAACGAAGTCCGCCCCGGAGCCACCACACACACAACACAACGCGGAGGGGGAGCAGGATGCGGGCTCCACACGCCATCGCGCGCCCGTGCGTCATCGCGCTGCTGTCCCTGATCGCCGCCACCGTGCACGCGCAGAACGTGAACGCCTCGCCACCGGGATCGGCGGCCGGTACCACGGCGCAGAGCGTGGCGCCCCACGCCCCGCGCGCGCCGCTGGATCGCCCGATCACCCTGGAGCTGCACGACGTCCCGCTGCGCCGCGCGCTGCGCGCCATCGCCGCCGCCGGCGACGTCCGACTGGTGTACAGCGACCGCCTGGTGCCGCTCGACCGGCGGGTCTCGGTGCGCGTCGTGCGCGGCACGGTGCGCCAGGCGCTCGCGCTGGCGCTCGATGGCACCACGGTGGAGGCGCGCGAGACGGAGGCCGGCGGGATCGTGCTCGAGCCGCGGCCACGCTCCGCCGTCCCCGCCGACACCGGATACGGCGTGCTGTACGGCGAGGTGATCGATTCGGCGACCACGCACCCGCTCGCCGGCGTGCAGGTGAGCCTGCGCGGCACGGCGCTCCGCACCATCACGAACGACAGCGGCTACTACTACTTCCGGCGCGTACCCTTCGGACCGCAGATCGTCGTCGCGCGACTCATCGGCTACGAGCCCATCGAGCACGTGGTGGTCGTGTCGGACAAGGAGTTCACGATATTCGACATCCGCATGCAGGCGCACGTGGAGCGGATGCAGCAGGTGATCGTCACCGCCACCGGCCCGCAGCGGCGCCTGGAGGTGGGCAACGACATCACCACCATCGACGTGGACTCGGTGATGGCCGCCGCGCCGGTGCGGAGCGTGACCGAGCTGCTGGAGACGCGTGTGCCGGGGCTCGATGTGCAGCACACCTCGGGGGCGCCGGGGGATCCGGCGCGGCTCCGCCTGCGCGGGATCAGCAGCATCAACCGGAACAACGATCCCATCGTGGTGATCGACGGCGTCCGGATGGACATCTCCGAGTCGGGAAGCGAGAATCTCGCGCCGTCGGCCGGCATCACGACCAACGGAAGCCAACTGTACCTCGCGCCGTCGCGACTCGACCAGATCGACCCGAACAGCATCGAGACGATCGAGGTGTTCAAGGGGCCGAGCGCGGCGGCGATGTACGGGCCGGACGCGGCGAACGGCGTGATCGTGATCACCACCAAGCGCGCGCGCCCGGGTCC
>CAMLEQ010000038.1 GCA_946479015.1 uncultured Gemmatimonadota bacterium
AGGCCGCGCTCCAGGCGGGGGATGTCACCACGTGGCTGGCGAAGCTCAACCACCTGCGTGAGACGGCGATCGTGCCGGCGCTTCCGGACACGACCGATCCGGGGACGCCCGACGCGCGCGTCGACCTCACCTTCCGCGAGCGCGCCTTCTGGCTCTTCCTCACGGCGCACCGGCAGGGAGACCTGCGGCGCCTCGTCAGGCAGTACGGGCGCCAGCCGAACGAGGTATTCCCCGTCGGGCCGTACCGCGGCGTCAGCGGCAGCTACGGCGCGGACGTGACGCTCCCCATCCCGGCGGAAGAGATCATCGGCAATCCGAACTTCCACGGCTGCATGAGCCGCGGCGCCTGACCCCCATCACACGGCGACATTCATGGACGCTCGTTTGCTCTCCCGACTGCGGCGCGGCTCGACAGTGCTCCGGCTGTGCTGCCTGACGTCGCTCGCCGCGGCACTCGGCTGCGGCTCCGACCCCGCCGCGCCGACGCCGGTCCAGGAGGGGTCGCACCTCTACTGGGCGCTCGCGCTCGACCAGCACGCGATCAATCTCTCGACCGTCGCGCCGTACGACACTGTGCGGATCACGGCGACCCCACTCGGTTCCACCGGCGGGCCGCTCCCGGATGCGGCGGCGCCCACCTACCGCTCCGGTGATCCGGAGCGGCTCCAGGTGACTGCCGACGGCGTTCTCCACGCGATCGGCTCCGGCGCCGCGATCCCGGTGATCGCCGAGCTCACGATGGGGAACATCAAGCACACCGACACGGCGCTGGTCGACATCACCACCGACTCCGCGCCGCCGATGCTCGGATCGTTCAGCATCCACCCTCTCGCCGGCGACAGCGCGATCTGGGAAGCGAACCGGCTCGAGGACTTCCCATTGCGCGGTCCGCTGATGATCACGCCGCACGACGCGGACGGGAACCCCATCCCGAGGATCGCCGTCTATTTCGCATCCTCGGACACGACGGTGGCGACCATCAATCGCCAGACCGGTGAGCTGAACGGCCTTCGCCCGGGACAGATCACGATCACCGCCAGCACCACCGCCTACGGCGTCGTGCGAGCCGACACGCTCCCGTTCACGATCACCATGCCCACGGTGATGGCCATCTTCGCCGTGCCCACGAACCCCGACGCGCCGGATGCGGACATCGTCTTCCAGCCGAAGTCCGTGACGATCGCCGCCGGCGGCACGGTACTGTTCGCCCGCGGCATCTTCTCGGCGATCGAGATCACCTTCGACGACACGACGAACGTGGCCGAAGATCACCTGTTCTGCTACTGCGGGTCGGGGAACATCTCCACGTTCGGCGGGGACACGCTCGATCCCTTCGCCAACGGCGTGCGCGCTCGGAGCTTTCCGGTCCCCGGTACCTACGTCTTTCACACGAGCGAGTTGGGCGGGGCCACCGGTTCTGTCGTCGTCGAGCCGCCCCCGGCGAGCGCCCGGCGCGCGCGCGACGGCGTGACGGTGGAGGGTGAGCGATGAGCGTCACCAGGCGCGACTTCCTCAAGGCCGGCGCGGCGGCGGCGTCGCTCGCCGCGCTTCCGCGCCCGCTGCTCGCCGCCGCCCGACCCGCTCGCGTGCAGGCGCCGGCGATCACCGACGCCGACGTCCGCGAGCTGGCCATGCGCGCGCTCGATGCGGCGCGGAGCGCTGGCGCCGCGTATGCCGACGTGCGGCTCACGCACGGCTACCACAGGCAGTTCGCGGCGCGTGGCTATTCCGACTCCGAGACGATGGAGGTCGGCGTCCGCGCGCTCGTGCAAGGGTACTGGGGATTCGCGAGCGGTCCCGTCTGGACGCCGGACGAGATGGCGCGCCTCGGGCGGGAAGCGTACCACCAGGCGAAGACCAACGCGCTCGGCAAGACGCGCGTGGTCGACCTGGCGCCCACTCCCGTCGTCGCCAACGGACACTGGGCGACGCCCGTGGAGGTCGACCCGCTCCGGATCTCGCCGTTCGAGGTCATGGACTACCTGGCGAGCCTGGACATCTACACGACCAGGTTGGACTCCCGCGCATTCAACGGCAACAACAGTTGCACGTTCACCTGGCAGGAGAAGGCGTTCGCGTCCAGCGAGGGGAGCTACTGCACGCAGCGACTGTGCACGGGCGAGGGGAACCTCACGATTCTGCTGGAAGACAAGAAGATCGGACGCCGGGTGGATCGGCCGCTCGACCTGCTGACGGTGTCGAGCATGGGCTGGGAGCTCTACCGCGGGCAGCCGGTGCGCGAGTCGATCCGCCGCATCGTCGAGGAGCTGAAGGAGGACATCAAGCTCCCGATCAAGCCGGTGGACGTGGGGCGCTACGACGCCGTGATCGACGCCTGGAGCGTGGCCAAGCTCCTCGATGAGACGATCGGCCGGGCGACGGAGCTCGACCGGGCGCTCGGCTACGAGGCGAACGCCGGCGGAACGAGCTACATCAACGCGCCGCTCGACATGGTCGGAAGCTACCAGGCCGGCGCGCCGGTGCTCCACGTCACCGCCGAGCGCTCCGCACCCGGGGGCGCGGCCACCGTGAAGTGGGACGACGAGGGTGTGGTGCCTGACGAATTCACCCTCGTGAAGGATGGCGTGCTGGCCGACATGCAGACCACGCGGGAGAGCGCGCGCTGGCTCGCGCCGTACTACGCGCGCCGCGGCGTTCCCGTGCGCTCGCACGGCTGCGCGACCGCCGATTCGGCGATCGATGCTCCGCTGCAGCAGCCCCCCAATCTCACGATGCGGCCGGGGCGGGAGGCGCTCGACTTCGATGCCATGGTGGCCGGGCTCGACAGCGGGATCGCCGTCAGGGAGCTGAAGGCGGACATGGACTTCCAGAACCTGAACGGGCTCGGCACGGGGCGGTTCTACGAGGTGAAGAAGGGGAAGCGCGTGGCGCTCATCAACCAGGCGGGGGTGCTCTTCCGCGCCCCCGAGCTGTGGAAGGGGATACACGCGCTCGGCGGTTCGGCGAGCGCGCACCGGTTCGGGAGATACACGAGGAAGGGTGAGCCGGAGCAGTTCGCCGCGCACAGCGTGACGGCCGTCCCCACCGTCTTCAAGCAGCTCACCCTCATCGACCCGCAGAGGAAAGCATGAGCAGGCACCGCGACCGACCGTACCGGCTGGGGGCAACGGATGCGCCCCGGATCCTCTCGCGGGAGGAGTGCGACGCCATCGCCGAGCGCGTGTTCCGCTTCGCCCGCGGCCGCGGCAGCGACACGCGGGTGGGCATCTTCAGCTGGTGGCAGGGGGAGATGCGCTGGGGGCGCAACCGGGTGAGCCTCGCGAGCGACCGCCGCGACCTCAGGATCGAGATCTGGCGCGGCTCCCCATTCGGCTCGTACGGCAGCGCCACCACGAACCAGGTGGATGACGTGTCGCTGGAAGCCGCGGTGCGCGCCGCCGAGCGGGAGCTCGATCTGATGGAAGAGGATCCACCGGCGGCGTACCTCCCGCCGCTCCCCACGCTCGACGTCCCGAAGACCGCCATCTGGAGCGATGCCACCGTCGGCCTGACGACGGAGGCGCGCGGCGAGATGGCGCGCGCGCTGGTCGATTCGGCGGAGGGGAAGGGGATGCTCTCCGCCGGGTACGCCGAGGTGCGTGCCGCCGCGAAAGCGGTGATCAGCTCCGAGATCCGTGCGGGGCGTCCCGCCATGTTCGAGACGCCGTACAGCGCCTGGACGCACGCGCAGTGCTCGATGACCGTGCGCGATGCGACGGGGACCGGCTCGGGGTGGGCGGGGCTCTCCTCGTACGACTGGGGGAAGATCGACGCGCCGGCGCTCGCCGAGCGGGCGCTCGACAAATGCCTGCGGTCGCGCAATCCCGTGGGGTTGGAGCCGGGGCGCTACACCGTGATCCTCGAGCCGCAGGCCGTCGCCGATCTGATCGAGCCGCTGGTGTACTGGCTCGGCGCACGCGAGAGGGCGGAATCGGGAAACGGCCCCTTCGTGCTCGGCTCCGACGACGCGCTGCACATCACGCGCACCAAGCTCGGGTTGAAGGTGGTGGATGAGCGCATCACCATCAGCCACGACTACGCCGATCCGGCGCTGGGCATCGTGCCCGAGGTCGGTGCGGGGAGCGCTCCCGTGTCCTGGATCGATCACGGCGTGCTCTCCGCGCTGTCGTACTCGCGGGAGTACGGGCTGGGGATGCTCGGCGAGCAGTACGGGCTGCGCGGCACGACCGGATACCGGATGAGCGGGGGGGAGAGCTCGATCGCCGAGATGATCCGGACCACCAAGCGCGGCCTGCTCGTCACGCGACTCTGGAACGTGGGGCAGTTCGATGAGAGCAGCGTGCTGTGCACGGGTCTCACGCGCGATGGCCTCTGGCTGATCGAGAACGGAAAGATCACGAAGCCAGTGAAGAACTTCCGCTTCACCGAGTCTCCGCTGTTCGTCCTGAACAGCATCGAGGCGTTGGGAACGCCGGTGCCCGTGTTCCGCCCAACGAGAAGCGGCTCGGGCGAGCTGACGCCGGCGATCGTGCCGCCGCTGAAGGCGCGGGACTTCAGCTTCACCTCTCTCGTGGATGCCGTCTGATGCGAATCCGGGAACTGTGGCCGGCACGCGCGCTCGCGCGGCGCGCGCCGTGGCTGGCGGCGGTGGCGATGGTGGTGTGTTCCACGGGCGCGAGCGCGCAGACGCGCTTCGTGCTCGCGGACACCACGGTGGACGTGGGGAAGTACACCACGGTGGAGGAGTGCGCGGCGGCCGTCCTTCGGGTGAAGCATGGGATGGAGCGACACGAGCGGAAGGTCGTCTGGAAGGACACGCTGCCGTTCGATCCGCGCGACGTGATGGCGCCGCTGCCGGAGGCGACGATCGCGACGGCCCGGCGGTGCACGGCGCGCTACGCGGCGGCGACCGTCCCCGTGACGGACTTCGCGATCCTGTTTCCGCTCTACCTCATCGCCGATCGCGACGCGGACGCGGCCACGCTGGCGAAGCGCCGACTCGCCGCCATCTCCACCGCGCGCGGTACGAAGCCGGCGCCGTCGCCCGCCGCGGCGGCGAAGGAGGAGCGCACGGCGGTGCTCGACAGCGTCTTCACCTTCTACATGGACGCGCAGCCGGCACGCGTCTCCCCGGCCGAGTCGCTCGTGGTCGCCTTCGACCGGTCGGTCCCTCGACCGCTCCAAGCGGGCGACGTGCACGAGCTGCTGAAGATGTACGGCATGCTGGGCAATCAGGCGGCCAAGATCATGGACAGCACCACTCTGAAGGCCAGAGGGGCGCGAGCGGTCGCCCTGGTGGACTCGCTCTCCCCCGGCGAGCTGGAGGTGCTCAAGGACAAGTTCGGGGAGGACGGCGCAGGGTGGAAGGCGACGTTCCTGGGGATGCACATGATGCAGGCCGGCCTCGGAGTGATGCTCGACAGCCTGCGCCGGAGCACGGCGGCGTTCGCGGCGTACATGGGGGGGCTGTGGACCGAGTCGACCGGCGAGCGTCCCGAGGCGTCCGAGTACCCTATCGGCAAGACGGCGCCCCGGCTGGTGGGGAATCTCCTGTCAGGCAAGGACAGCGCCGCGGGTCCGCCGCGCCCGGTCCCCGGCAAGGTGAACCTGGTCGTCTTCGTCGACGGGATGTGCACGGACGTGGTGCCGCTTCCCCCGCCGTATCATCTCGTCACGAACGTGCAGCACTGCTACGAGGACATGTCCGAGCTCCGCAGACTCGCGGCGCGCTTCCCGGCACTCGAGATCACGCTCGTGGATCGGACGCGCGGCTCGTACATGTACCTCCACCCGCAGAGCGCGGCCGAGGAGGCCTCGCTGATCGCGAAGTCGCTCGAGGCGCACCGCGTACCCGGCACGCCGGTGATCAGCGCCTCCGCGTTCCTGCGCGTCGCCGCCCCGGATCGCCGGCTGATCCCGAAGACCGAACAGCCGAACTTCACGGCGTACCAGTTCGGGAAGATCTTCGTGCCCGGGGGCGGTCAGTCGCTGCTCGTGGATCAGGATGGGGTCATCGTGTTCTCGGGGATCGGAACATCCGCGGAGTCCGACTGGATCTCGAGCCAGATGATCGGCATCCTGCTCGCGCGGCAGACCGCGAGTGCCGGAGCGGACCGGTCCGCGCCAGCGTCACCCCGCTGAGCGCGCCGCTGGGGTAGGAGTTTCCGGGGCGCGCCGCGCGGCAACAGCCGCGTGCGGGCCGGTACGAGAGAGGGCGCCGTCCAGTAGGGCGGCGCCCTCTTGCCATGCGGCGCGCGCGCGCCGATCGTGCGAGCCCACGCGCAACGGTAGGGCGGCATTCGCGGCGCGTTCGTCCGTACCTGGCTCGCGGTCGCCGGCGCGCTCGTGGTGGCGTTCCCGCTGGCCGGTCGCGCTCAGGGCACCGGCGTGCAGCCGTCGCCGTCCGCCTGGCGAGCGCCACTCGCCGTCGGCGCCACGCTCGGCCTTGCCGCGCTCGGCGAGCTCGGTCGGGCGAACGGGCACAGCGGGACGGCGACGGGCTGGCGGAGCACGCAGCCGTACTACAAGCGGTACGCGCACGGCGTCGCGGCGTTCGCGCTCACGGACGTGGGCGTGGACATGGGGCTCGCGCCGTGGCGGAGCGCGTCGGCCGTGTGCGCCGCGGGCGTGGCGTACGAGATGGTCCAGGGCCACGTGTCGCGCCTCGACATCGCGACCGACTGCACCGCGGCGCTGCTCGACGTCCTGTGGCGGGCCGCCATCCCCGGGAGCCGCGGCGCGGCGCCCCGTCCCGCCCTCTTCCTCGGCGCGGTGGCGGCCGGGCTCGTGGTCGTGAAGGTGTCGGGCGTGGACCGCGATCGTGGAGGATACCGCGACACCTTCGACGATGTCGCGCAATTCAACATGCCGGCCGTGCGCGCCGTGTCCGCGTTCGCCGTGGCGCGCGCCGGCACGCGGCTCGGCGCGCCGGCGTGGGCCGCGGCGACGGCGACGTGCGCGGCGGGGACGTTCCTGGAACGGGGCGGCCGCGCGCGCGCCGTGGCACTGCAGAGCACCTGCCTGGGCGCTGGCGCGAGCCTGCTCTGGCGCGCGCTGCGGCGCGCGCGATGACTCCCCGGGACGCGCCGCGGTGTGCCCTCAGCCCTCGTCCGCGGCTCGCCGCTCCCGTTCGCCGTCCGCTTGCACCTCGCTCCACACGCGCTCGATGTCCCCCGGCGTCAGGTGCACGGGCGCGCCGGCGAGGATGCCGGTGACGTGCCGGAAGGCGCGGCCGAGGTGCATCCCGGCGCCGTCGATGGTGAACTCGCGGATGTCCTTGTCGTGCATCGAGCCGCGCATCTTGAGCACGGTGATGCCCCGCTTCATCCGACCGTACATCTCCACGTAGCGCAGCAGGATGATCGAATCGGTGAGGGTGGAGATGTGCGTCTCGGTGATCGAGCTCCCGCCCATGAGGGAGCCGGTGGTCGAGGTGAAGAGACCGGTGATCTCCTGGTGCTTGAGGAACGACGTGATCCCGATCACGAACTCGCGGAACGCCTTCACCGTCCCCACCCGCTCGAGCGCGGAGAGACTGTCGATCGCCACGCGATTCGGCTTGAACTCCTGCACGATTCCCTGGATGGCGAGCAGCCAGTCCTCGAGACCGGTGACCTCGGGATAGTCGCACACCACGCGCAGCTTTCCGTCGCGCTCCATTGCCTCGAAGTCGATCCCCCACCCGCTCGCGTTGCGGAAGAGCTGCTCGCGACTCTCCTCGAACGCGAGGAGAAGGCAGCGCTCTCCGCTCTCCGCGCCGCCTTGCAGGAACTGCGTCACGGTGAGCGTCTTGCCGGTGCCCGTGGCGCCGGACACGAGGATCACCGAGTCGCGGAAGAAGCCGCCCCCACACATCGCGTCGAGATCGCGGTTCCCCGACGAGATGCGGACGTCCGACGACCGCTGGCGAAGCTGGATGGCGGAGAGCGGGATGACGACCATTCCCCCATCAGGGACGATGGTGAGCGGCACCTCCCCCTTCTGGTGGTCCGTGCCCCGGAACTTCAGGATCTCGATCGTGCGCCGGCGGCTCTCGTCCTCGAGGACGTTGCGCAGGATCATGACGTTGTCGGCGATGAACTCCTCGACGCCGAAGCGGGCCACCGCGCCGTAGTCCTCGGAGCGCTCCGCCGTCAACACGGCGGTCACCCCCATCTCCTTGAGCGCGGAGGCGATGCGGAACAGCTCGCGCCGCACCACCGCCTGGTCGGAAAACTGGGAGAACATGGCGCCGAGCGAATCGACCGACACGCGCGCCGCGCCGACCTTTCGCACCGCGTGCTGCACGCGGGCGAGGAGCGCCCCCAGGTCGAAGCTGCCGCTCTGGATGACGTCGACATCGGGATCGGGCGACGCATCCACGAACGCGAGCTTCCGCTCGCGCTCCCATCGCTCGAGGTCCCACCCGAAGCTCCGCATGTTGGTGCGGATGTCGGCCGCCGATTCCTCGAACGTGACGAACACCCCGGCATCTCCGGCGTCGCGGATCCCCGCCGCGAGGAACTGCATCGCGAACACGGTCTTTCCGCTCCCCGCCGTGCCAGAGAGGAGGGTGGTACGATGCTTGGGGAGTCCGCCCTTCGCGATGACATCGAACGACGGGATCCCGGTGGGGAGCTTCTGCACCGGGAGCCCTCCGGCCGGCGCCGTCAAGGGTGCACTCCCTCCGCGCCGGGCGCCATCGCGGCCGGCGGAAGCTCGAGGCCGAGGAGAACCTTCCGGGTGTCCGACAGGTCGCCGATGACCCGCCGCAGCGGTGGCGGGACGCGCTTGATCAACGTGGGCGTGGCGAGGATCTTCTCGTCCTCGGCGAGCTGCGGGTGCTCGAGCACATCGATGATCTCGAGGTCGTAGCGTCCCCGCAGCTCCTGCTCGCAGATGCGCTCGAGATTGGCGATCGCGGCCGCCGCGTTCGGCGTGTTTCCAGTCACGTACAGCATGAGCTTGTAGTGCGGCAGGGGACCTCCCTGGAGCTCCGATCCGGACACGGCTGGCGCTCCCGGGGGGGCAGCGTCGCCCGCGTGACGCGAGGGAACGGCCGGCTGTCTGTCGACCCGGTCGCCGGCGCGCGATGAGCGGGAGTCGGGCTGGTGAGTGGTCAACGGCTCCTCATCGAGAGAACGTACGGCGCGGTGCGGCGATCCGGAAGGAGGGCGGACACGAGCCCAGCCGCGGCGGGCACACTCCTTGTAAATAGCTGGGGGTGTGACCACGACAGGCGATGGCGCGGCAGACGATTCTCGTACACCGGATGCGAACCGACGCGGGATGCCCGGGCGAGAGGTGACGGAGGGCGCTCGGCCGGAGCAGGGAAGGGAGGAGGGGCTGTTGCGCTCGATCATCGAGCAGATGGCCGACGGGATCATCATCGTCGGGAACGACGGGATCATACGCTTCGCCAACCCCGCCGCCGAGCAGCTCTTCACTCGCCGCGCGGATGAGCTCGTGGGAACCGACTTCGGGTTCCCGATCGCCAATGGTCAGCCGGCCGAGATTCATCTGGTGCGACCGCACGGCGAGCTCGTGACGGCGGAGCTCCGCGTGGCGGACGCGGTGTGGGATGGCGCGCCGGCGCGCCTCATCTCCCTCCGCGACATCACCGATCGCCGGCGCGCGGAGGAGCGCGCGCGCCAGGTGGAGCAGGAGCGCGCGGCGCGCGCCGAAGCGGAAGCGGCGAACCGGGCGAAGAGCGAGTTCCTGGCCACGATGAGCCACGAGCTGCGCACCCCGCTCAACGCCGTCATCGGGTACGCGCAACTGCTCGACCTCGGGATCGGCGGCCCACTCACGCACGAGCAGCGGATGCAGCTCCAGCGCATCAGCGCGAGCAGCCGGCATCTGCTCGGACTGGTGAACGAGGTGCTCGACCTGGCGAAGGTGGACGCCGGGCAGCTCGCCCTGCACGTCGCTCCCGGCTCGGCGGCGGCCGTGGCCGATGGCGCGGCGGCTCTCGTGGAGCCGTCGGCCGAGGCGCGCGGGATCCGCTTCGCGGTGCGCTGCGCGGATGGGGACGATGAGCAGCAGGTTCGATACGTCGGCGATGAGGACCGCGTCCGGCAGATCGTCGTGAACCTGCTCACCAACGCGGTGAAGTTCACCGACGCCGGCGGGAGCGTGTCGCTGGTGTACGGGCGCTCCACCCGGCCGGATCCGTCGGCCCGGCTGCGCGGCGCCGGGGCATGGAGCTACTTCGCGGTGACCGACAGCGGCATCGGCATCCCGGCAGATCAGCTCTCGCGCATCTTCGAGCCGTTCGTCCAGGTCACCCCGGGACTCACGCGCCCGAACGACGGGTCGGGGTTGGGGCTCGCGATCAGCCGCCGGCTCGCGCGGCTCATGCACGGCGACATCACGGTGGTGAGCCGGTTCGGCGAGGGCTCCTCGTTCACGCTCTGGCTCCCCGCCGCGGACGCCGCGCACCCGGCCGAGGGCGGGGAGCGGCCGGGCGGCGCCGGGGCGACGAATCGCGGGCTCGCCGACATCGGCGAGCTGCTCATGCGGAACATCCAGCCGCTGCTCGATGCGTTCGTCGCGCGAGTGCGCGGGGAGGCGCCGGTGGCCGGTGCCGCCGCCCTCCGCTTCTCCCAGCTCGCCGATCATCTCGCCAGCTACCTCGCCGACCTCGCCGGCCTGCTCATCGCGCTCGAGGATGCGGACGGCCGCCCCACCAGCGTGCTGGCCGGCGCGACGGAGATCCACCGCGTGGTCGCGGGGCGGCACGGCGCGCAGCGGGCGCGCCTGGGGTGGACGGTGGGCGCGATCCGACGGGAGTACGAGATCCTGCGCGAGGAGATCGAAGCGCTGGTTCGGCGGCACGGGAGCGCGATCGCCCCCGCCGCCGTCGACGAGGCGCTGTCGGTCACGCGGGTGCTCCTCCAGCAGGCGCAGGAGACGAGCACGCGCGCGCTCACGCGCGCCCGGGGCACGGAGGACACGCCGTAGCGCGAGGGGGGCCGGCGTCGCCGGTCGCGCGAGCACGACGCCGGTGCGCCGGTCGTCCTCGCGGTCAGCCGACCGCGCGAGCGAGCGCCGACAACGCCGAACGGAGCGAGGCCGCGAGCCGTGGATCGGCGCGGATGGCCGCCTCATCACGCTGGGTGGGGGAGAGCGGCAGGGTGACCGATGCGTCCTCCACCACCCGCGTGGACATCGTTCGCAGCGTCTCCGTGAGCGACGCGTGCGCGTGCGCCGCCCGTGTGGATGCGTTGATCACCGCCACGGGCTTGTGCACGATCTCCGAACCGCTCACGAGCCAGTCGAGCGCGTTCTTGAGCGATCCCGGGACCCCGTGCGCGTACTCGGGGCTGGAGATGAGCAGCGCGTCGGCGTCGCCCACCTGCGCGCGCAGCTCCGCCACGGCCGGCGGGAGCGGCTCCACGTCGAGATCGGGATTGAAGTGGGGGAGCGTGCCGAGTCCATCGTAGACGATCACGTCGACGTGCTCCGGCGCGAGCACGGTCGCCGCGCGGACCACGGCGCTGTTGGACGAGGCGGCGCGAAGGCTGCCGGAGATCGCGAGGATGCGCATCGGCTCACCAACGCCCGGAGTCGCTCGGCGGTTCCGGCCTTCGCCCGCCGCGCCGCGATCCGCGACGCGACATCATCCGCGATGCGACACGGCCCCGGGGCAGCGCCCCGGGGCCGTGTCGCATCGCGGTGCTCGGCTGGCCGCGCGATCACGGATCGTGATCGTCGTCCTCGCCGAAGAAGCTCCCCTCGCCGCCGCTCCCGCTCGCGCGCTCCACGCGCAGCACCTGCTTCTGCGTGACGCCGTTCACGGTGAGCGTGACCAGGTAGTCGCCCGTCTCCGCCAGCGGCGCGGCGTTGCGTCTGCCGAAGCCCTGGATCGCGCCGGAGGAGCGGAGCCGCTCGAACACGGTGCCGAGCAGCTCGGGGTCGAAGCCCTCCTCGCCGCCAGCCGCGGCGCCCTGCGCTGCCGCGTGGGTCGTGTCCTTCGCGGACGCGCTGTCGCCGCGCGCGTGGCTCGCGCCGGAGCCGGCGTTCTGCACCGGGCCCTCGCCGGGGCGCTCGACGAAGCGGCCGCTCTCCTGCCCGCCACGGCGGCGTCGGAAGAGCTCCCCGAAGCCGGCGCCACTCGTGATCTGCTCGCGGATCCGGTCGAGCGCCGCGCGCGGCGCCACCCCTTCGTTGGCCAGCGAATCGAACACGGCGGCGATCTTCCGCTGCGTGAGCACGCTGTCGCGCCGCTCGGCGGGGCTGAGCGCCTTCGGCTTGGGTGCCTTGCCGCGGAAGTCCCACGTGACGTGGTGCACGCCGGGGGTGACGGGGCCCTGCAGCGTACGCAGCGTGTCGCCCCGCACGTCGGTGATCACGATGCGCGCACGGGCGCGCGGCGCGCGCGCGCCACGGCGGCCGGTGCTCGTGTCGGCCGCCGCCGATCCCGCGTGACTGCCCGCGCTGGCCGTCGCCGCATCGCCCTCCGCCACACGATACGCGATGTCCGCGCCGTATGCCGGGCTCGGCGCCGCGAACAGCTTCTGCCCGGGATCGCCGGAGGCGCCCTGCGCCTCGCCGTACTCGTACGCCGTGGCCGGCTCGAAGAGCGCCACCTGCTGCGCGCGGACGCTGTCGGTGAGCTGCTCCAGCGGCGCCACGCCCACGATCCAGATCCCGCGCCCGTGCGTCGCGGCGATCAGCTCGTGGTCGCGCGGATGGATCTTCAGGTCGTGCACCGGCACCGTCGGAAGCCCCGTCATGAACCGCTGCCAGTGCCGCCCCCGGTCGAGCGACACGTACGCGCCGACGTCCGTCCCCACGTAGAGCAGGTCGGACCGCACCGGATCCTCGCGGATCACGTGCAGGAAGTCGGGGCCGCCGGTGGGCAGGTCGTTCACGATCGACTGGAAGCTCTTGCCGAAGTCGTGCGTCACGTACAGGTATGGCGTGAAGTCGTTCGTGCGGTGCCCGTCGAACGCCACGTAGAACGTGTTCGTGTCCGCGTGCGACGGCTCGATGCGCACCACGTAGGTGTGCGCCGGCACGCCGGGGAAGCGGCCCGTGAGGTTCTCCCACGTGGCGCCGTCGTTGCGCGTGAGCCAGACGTTGCCGTCATCCGTGCCGGCGTACAGCAGCCCGGGGCGCACGTACGACTCCGCAAGCGTGGTGATGGTGCCGTACGTCTCGGCGCCGGTGGCGTCGTTCGTGACGCCGCCGGTGGAGTCCATCGAGAACCGGACCTTCGCCAGGTCGCGCGTGCTCAGATCCGGGGAGATCGGGTACAGGTCATCGCCGCGCGCGGTGGACTTGAGCACGCGGTTGCCTCCCACGTACATCGTGGTGGGGGAGTGCGGCGAGAGGAAGTACGGCGTGTTCCAGTTGAAGCGCAGGTCGAAGTCGGTGGAATCCTTCCGCTGGGACTCGCGGAGCGCCGCGATGCGCTTCTGCTCCTCCTTGGTCGCCGCCTTCGTGGTGTCGCCGCGTACGGTGAGGATCGAGTCCTCCCACTGCGTGTAGCGAGGCCGCCACGTGGGCTTCACGAGCGGCGTCCGCTCGCCGGTGGCGATGTTCAGCCGGCCGATGTTCCCACCCTGCGACTCGGCGTACACGATGTTCGGGTCGGTGGGATCCTGCGCCGTGTAGAAGCCGTCGCCGCCGCCCACCGTGATCCAGTCCGCGGCCGTGATCGGGCCCGTCTTCTTGCGCGAGGGGCCGCACCACGAGCCGTTGTCCTGCAGCCCGGCGCAGACGTGGTACGGGATGGCCATGTCGTAGCTCACCTCGTACGGCTGCGCGATCGTGATGACGCTCAGGAAATCGTAGTTCCCGCCGCGGTCCCACGTCTGCGACACCCCGCCGTCGTCGCCGACGATGAAGTGCTCCGGATCGTTCGGGTCGATCCACATCGCATGGTGGTCCACGTGGATCCCGACGGTGGCGTTGCGGATGCTCTTCCCGCCATCCTCGGAGAAGTTGACCGGCGTGGAGGACCAGTAGACGCGGTTCGGGTCCTTGGGATCGACGCGCACCTGGGAGTAGTAGAAGGGCCGCACGTCACGGTCGTTCATCCAGCGCCAGCTCTTGCCGCCATCCTCGGAGCGGTACAAGCCGCTCAGCAGGCGCTGGGCCTTCGCCGGCAGCGGCTTCGCCGCGAGCGAGTCGCTCGCCGGGGCGAGCACGGGGTGGTGCTTCCCGCGCATCGAGTCGGCCTCGACGAGCGCGTAGACCACCTGCGGGTTCGAGCGCGAGATGGCGATCCCGATGCGCCCCTTGGTGGTCGCCGGGAAGCCGCCCCCCGTGATCTCGGTCCACGTCTTCCCGGCATCGGTGGTCTTCCACAGCCCGGAGCCCGGTCCGCCCGACCGCAGGAACCACGGCCCGCGCACGCGCTGGTACGAGGACGCGTACAGCACGTCGGGGTTCGACGGGTCGATCGCGATGTCGATGAAGCCGGTGCGGTCATCGATGAACTTGATGAGCTGCCACGTGCGGCCGCCATCGGTGGTCTTGTAGATGCCGCGCTCCTTGTTCGGACCCCACGCGTGCCCGAGCGCGGCGACGTACACGATGTTCGGGTTGGTAGGGTGGACCACGATGCGTCCGATCTGCTGTGTCGCCTCGAGCCCCATCAGCTTCCAGGTATTGCCGCCGTCGGTGGACTTGTAGATCCCGCCGCCGGGGGAGATCGAGTTGCGCGTGTTCTGCTCGCCCGTGCCCGCCCACACCTGGTCGGTGTCCGAGGGCGCGATCGCGAGGGCGCCCATGGACACCACGCGCTCGTGCTCGAAGACGGGACGGAAGGTGGTACCGGCGTTGGTGGTCTTCCAGATGCCGCCGCCGGCCGCCGCCACGTAGAAGGTCTTGGAGGGGCTGGGGATGCCGACGATGTCGGCGACGCGGCCGCCCATGTTCGCCGGGCCGATGTTGCGCCACCGGAATCCGGCGAGGGTGACCGAGTCGAGGACCGAGGCGGCGGAGCCGCCGGTGCCCTGCGCGGGAAGCGCCGCTGCTCCGAGGAGCGCGGCGCCGGCGAGCAAGGGCAGGGTGCGTGGGAGACGCAGACGCATGGGAGTGGGGTGGTGAGAGTGGGCTCGCGGCTCGCCGCGGCGGACGGGGGCTGTCCATCCGGGGCGACGCCTGACTCGTGCGCTGCCTGCTGCCAATCGAACGATTACGGGCGGGGGGCGCCGGGCGTTGAGGGGGATGGCACGGGGGGCGGGCGGCGGGGGCGCAACCCCCCCGCCCCCCC
>CAMLEQ010000039.1 GCA_946479015.1 uncultured Gemmatimonadota bacterium
CGTGCACTGCGCGGCGGCGAGCGCCAGTGGGTGGCGCTCGCCCGCGCGGTGGCCACGCGTCCCTCCCTGCTCCTGCTCGACGAGCCGTTCAGCGCCCTCGATCCGCGCCGCCGCGCGCTCGTGCGCCGCGCGGTGCGCGCGCTGCATCGCGACCTCGGGATGACGGTGCTGCAGGTGACGCACGACTTCACCGAGGCGGGGCTGCTCGGCGACGTGGCCATCCTGCTCGATGCCGGGCGCGTGCTGCAGTCCGGCCCGCCCGAGCGCGTGTTCCGCGCGCCCGCGTCCCCGTACATCGCGGAGTTCCTCGGCGCGGAGAACGTGTTCGCCGGCGCCGTGCGCGTGCTCGGCGAGGCGGCGCCGGACTGGGACGAGGGCGGCGCGGGCGCGCTCGCGCGCGGGCACCACGCCATCGAGTTCCGCGCCGGCGCGCTCACGTTCTACACCGTGGGCGACGCCGTCGATGGGCCGGGCTACGCCGTCATCCGGGCGGAGGAGATCCTGCTCGCGCCGGCACCCGGCACGTCCTCCGCGCGGAACCAGTTCGAGGGCACGGTCACCGAGGTCGCGACGCTCGGCGCGCTCACGCGCGTCACGGTGGATGCGTCCGGGGTGCCGCTGGTGGCGGCGCTCACCACGCGCTCGGCGCGCGAGCTGTCGCTCGCGCCGGGCGCGCGCGTGTGGGCGTCGTTCAAGGCGATGGCGGTACACCTCTGCTGAGTTGGCGGCGCGCCGTCACGCGAACTCGATCCGTACGCGGAGCGGCGCGCCCTCCAGGTCGAGCAGGTTGGCGAGCGTGCGGTCGCCGCGGCGGGTGAACTGCAGCGCCACGCGCGTGCCGCCCACCTGCAGCCCATCCATCACCAGCTCATCGAGGAAGTGCGGCAGCACCGGCTCGCGGATGTGCAGCTCGTGCGCCGGCGCATCGGGGAGGATCCCGGCGCAGGCCTGCAACAGCATGAACAGCGCGCCGGAGGCCCACGCCTGCGGGGAGCAGCTCACCGGGTAGAGCACCGGGCGGCGGCCGAGGGCCCGCTCCATGCCGCAGTACAGCTCCGGCAGTCGGTGGTAGCTCATCCCGCTCGCCGCATCGTGCAGCGCGGCCATGATCGGCAGGAGCGCGCGCTTCTGCCCGCACAGCGAGAGGCCGAGCGCCACGATGGCGTTGTCGTGCGGCCACACCGAGCCATCGTGGTAGCTCATGGGGTTGTACACCTGCTGCGCGGCGCCGAGCGTGCGCAGCCCCCACCCGGAGAACATGTCGGCGGCGAGCAGGCGCGAGGCGAGCCGCGCGGCGCGCGCGGGGTCGGGGATGCGCGACCAGAGCAGGTGGCCGGCGTTGCTGGTCACCGTGGGGAGCGGCACCTTGTGGCCGTCGAGCGCGAGCGCGAAGGTGCCCAGCTCCTCCAGCCAGAACCGCTCGACGATCCGCTCGCGCATCGCCGCCGCCTCGCGGCGGAGGTGGGTCGCGCGCTCGGTCTCGCCGAACGCGTGGTACAGCGCGGCCATGCGGCGCTTGGCGTCGCACGCGTAGCCCTGCACCTCCACGAGCGCCACCGGCGGCTCGGGGAGCGTCCCGTCGGGGAAGGGGACGCCGTCCCACGAGTCCTTCCACCCCTGGTTCACGAGGCCGTTGGCGGAGGTCTTGGCGTACTCGATGAAGCCATCGCCGTCCATGTCGCCGTAGCGATCCATCCACTCCAGGGCGCGGTCGGCGTGCGGGAGCATCTCGCGCACGAGCGCCTCGTCCCCCGTCCAGCGCCAGGTCTCGTGGAGGAGGATGAGCCAGAGCGGCGTGGCGTCGATGGTGCCGTAGTAGGGGACGTGCGGGATCTCCCCGGCGCGCGCGAGCTCGCCGCGCCGGATCTCGTGCATGATCTTCCCCGGCTGCTCCTCGGTGTCGGGATTCTCCTTCGTGCCCTGCATGCGGGCGAGGTAGCGGAGCGTGTCCACCGCGATCTTCGGGTTGAGCCCGAGCGTCTGGAGCGAGGTGATGATCGAGTCGCGGCCGAAGGGGGTGCAGTACCACGGGATGCCCGCGGAGATGATGGGCATGCCGTTGTTCTCGGTGTAGAGCGCGCGGATGTCGGTGGTGGCCTGCTCCAGCGCGGCATCGAACTCGGCGACGTTGGTGCTGAAGTGCGTGCAGCCGGCGCGCCACTCGTCGTAGATCGCTTCCAGCGGAGGACGGCGCCGGTCGAGCGGGAGCTGGCGCCGGACGTGGCCGGAGGGCGCGCGGTCGGCCACGTCCGCGTCGGGGATGACGTGCCACTCGAGGCGCACCGGGTGGTGCGGCTCGAGGTGGAAGCGCCATCGGGCGCCCCGTGGCCCGATCTCGTCCGGCGGCCGATCGAACACGATCCGGCTGTGGACGAGCAGGCCGTCGCGGCCGCGGTACGAGAAGGTGATGGAGCAATCGGTGACGCGGGGCGCGAAGAAGGTGCCGCGCGCCTCCCGGCGCCAGCCGCGCACCTCGAAGATGTCGGCGAAGTCGTTCGCCACCGCGAGCTCGGCCCAGAACTCCACCGCGGCGGTGAGGAAATTCGTGAACGTCACCCGCTCGGTGAGGGCGTCGTCGACGAGGATCTCCCGGCGGATGTGGACGGCGTTCGTCACGTTCCACGCATCGCCGCCGAACACCGTGTCGTCGATCGCCATGTCGATCTGCGCGCTGTACATGCGCATCGCCTGCGACGACAGCAGCGTGGGCCGGCCGCCGGCCGTCTCCAGCGCGTAATGGCTCAGCATCCGCGTGTCGTCGTGGAAGAGGCCGAGCCCGCAGTGCCCCGGCGGGGCGATGTTCCCCGCCGGGTCGAGCAGGAGGAAGAGCCGGTCGTGCTTGAGCACGATCGCATCCTGGACCGTGGAGCCGTGGCGGCAGTCCACGCTGGGGTAGCCGACGGCCTCCGCCATCGACACGGGCTCCAGTTCGATCGTCGCCTGTGCATTCATTGGCGTGCGTGGTGAACGTGGTCGGAGCGGGTCAGGCGATCTTCGCGAGCGGCGCGATGAGCGGCGTCGGCGGCACCGCGGACGACGCGGCGCGCTCGTACAGCCGTTCGTACTCGCTCACCATCCGGTCGCGGCCGAAGCGCTCGACCGCGCGCTCGCGGCATCGGCGCCGATCGAAGGAGTCCACCGGGCCACCGGGGCGGATGATGTCGCGCATCGCGTCCGCATCGCGGGCGATGAAGCCGGTCACGCCGTGCTCCACGAGCTCCGGCACGCTGCCGCGCGCGAACGCCACCACCGGGCAGCCGCTGAGCATCGCCTCCACGAGGGCCAGGCCGAACGGCTCGTTCCACTCGATCGGCGCGAGCAGCGCCCGCGCGTCGCGGAGGAGCGGCACCTTCTCGCGCAGCCCGACGCTGCCGACGCACGTCACGTGGTCACTGCGCAGTCGCGGCTCCACCTCGCGACGCGCGAACTCCGCATCGGTGGGGTGCACCTCGCCCGCCATGCGGATGGGGACGCCGGCCGCCCCCGCGATGTCGATGGCCGTGTGCGGCCCCTTCACGCGGCTGAAGCGCGCGATGAAGCACACGTAATCGCCCGCGCGCTCGCTCCACTCGTACTTGGCCGGATCGAGCCCGTGGTGGATCACCTCCATCCGGGGGAGCTGGATCTCCCGCCGCGCCTGGTCGTGGGAGATCGCGACGTAGTACACCTCGGGGAAGCGCATGTAGAACGCCGACAGCTCCGGCTCGCGCATGTGGTGCATGGTGTACACCATCGGCGGCGCGGCCGCGAGCCGGCCGAAGGCCAGCGTGGGGGCGCAGTTGGCGTGCACCACGTCGTACTCCTCGTCGAGCAGCTGCTGGAGGGCCCACGTCACGTGGTCCAGCTCGAGCATGTGGTTCGGCGGCCACTGCGCCGTGGGATAGAGCCAGCGGAGCTCCGCCGGCGTGGTGGAATCACCGGTGGCGAACAGCGTCACTTCGTGCCCACGCTGCACGAGACCGTCGGCGAGCTCGGCGACCATGAGCTCGGTGCCCCCGTACTTCCGGGGCGGCACTGCCACGAACGGGGTGGAAATCAGGGCGATGCGCATAGGGGATGCTTCTCCTGCGGATGCGACGATACGACGAAAACCACACCGGCATTCGTGTGCAGATGTCGCGCCGCCGCCGACCTCAGAAGAAGCGCCGCACGATCCAGCTCAACAGCGTGAGCAGGAGCGACACCACGATCATGGACGTGATCGGCACATAGACCCGCACACCGTCGCGCTCGATCCGGATGTCGCCCGGCAGCCGGCCGAACCAGGAGAGGGCGCCGGAGAGCACGAGGAGCCCCACGACCACGGCGACCACTCCCACGCCGATGATGAGAAGTCCGAGTGAGCGGGAGCTCATGCGAGATCACTCCGGCGCCCTGCGCCGAATCGGGACGGACGTCGCACGGGGCGTGCCCCGCGCGCGTCCGGACGCCCGGCACCGCTCACATCGCGTCGAGCGCCTCGAGGCCGATCGTCGGCGCCCACGGAATGAGCTCGTACTGCGCCACCCCGGTGCGCGTGAACGGGTCGTCGTCGCGCACCCGGTCGAGCGTGGCCGCGTCGGGAACGCGAAGGAGGAGCAGGCCGCCATGGCGCGGCTGCATGGCACCGGAGGCGAGGAGGAGCCCGCGCTCCTGGAGGACGCGCAGATAGGCGCGGTGCTCGTCCAGCACGGTGAGCACCTCATCGAGCGAGCGGCGGTAGCGCAGGATGGCGATCGCGTACATTGAAGGAGGATGAAAGGGACGGTTCGGCGCGCCACGCGCGCCCACGTCCCTGATTGTACGCGCCCAGCCCCGCGCGCGGCACCTCCAGCGGGCGCAGCGTCAGCACGCTCCTTGCGACACCGCGCCCGGCACGCCGCGCCGCCGCGCGCGCATCGCCCTGGAGTCGTCATGCCGAATCGCCGTCTGCCCATCGTCGTGCTGTCGCTGCTCGCCGCGTGCGGCGATTCCACCACGAGCCCCGGCACGAGCCAGGGGCGCTTCGACTTCTCCGATCCGGCCGGCGACACGGTGGCGACCACGGCGAGCGCCGACACCTTTCCCGCGCTCGACGCGATCGAGGTGAGCGGCAGCACCGACCGCGACACGCTCACCCTCACCATCCGCTTCGCGCACCCGGTGCAGTCCGGGGATCAGGCGCCGAACTCGGTGGTGGCGCGGCTCGAGGTGGATGCCGACGCGGACACGGCCACGGGAATCCCGCCCACCACGCCCTTCGAGGGCTCGGCGCGCCTCGGGGTGGATTTCTACGTGTTCATTCCCGACACGTCGGGGACCGGCGCGGACGTGCAGGACATCGCCACGCAGCAGTCCACGGCATACCCCGCGAGCTACGGCGGGAGCGACGTCACCATTCGCATCCCGCTCGCGGCGCTCGGCGCGCCGGAGGATTCGCTCCGCTTCGTGGGCCTGGTGGGGACGTCGCAGCGGGCGACGGATCTGCTCCCGAACGCCGGGAGCTACACGATCGGCGTGGCCTCAGCCCTGCCGCGCTAGCGCGTCGGCCAGCGCCTTCCACGCGAGCAGCGCGCACCCGTGCCGCGACGGGAGGCGCGCCACGCCGGCGAGCGCGCGCAGGTCCCCGAGCGACCGGTCCGTGGCCGCGTCCGCATCCCCGCCGATCATCGCCGTGAACCGCCGCGAGAGCCGCTCCACCTCCTCGCGCGGCTTCCCCTGGAGCACCTGCGTCATCATCGAGGCCGAGGCCTGCGAGATCGCGCACCCCTGACCCGCGAAGCGGAGCGCGCGGACCACGCCGTCCTCGAACGCGACCTGGAGGCGGATGATGTCGCCGCAGCTCGGGTTCCGCCGCTCGATCGCCGCATCGGGGTGCTCGAGCGCGCCCTGGTTGCGCGGCCGCCGGTAGTGGTCGAGGATCAGCTCCTGGTACAGCGCCTGGAGATGCGGCGCTGGCCCGTCAGACGCCGGCATGGCCGAAGAGCTCCCGCGCCGTCGCGATCCCCGCGACGAGCGCATCGATGTCCGATGCGTCGTTGTACAGGTAGAACGATGCGCGCGCGGTGGCCGGCTCGCCGAGCCGTCGCATGAGCGGCTGCGCGCAGTGGTGCCCCGCGCGGATGCACACGTGCCGGGCGTCGAGGATGGTGGCGAGATCGTGGGGATGGATGTCCGCGACCCCGAAGCTGAGCACGCCGCTCCGCTCGTCCGCGCCGGGACCGTGGATGCGCACGCCCTCGATCGCGGCGAGCCGCTCGTACGCGGCGCGCAGGAGCCCCCGCTCGTGCGCGCGCACCGCGTCCATGTCGACGGACTCCAGGAAGTCCACCGCCGCCGCGAGCCCCACGGCGCCGGCGACGTTCGGCGTGCCCGCTTCGAGCCTGTGCGGCAGCACGTTCCAGGTGCTGTGCTCGTCGTGCACGAACTCGATCATGTCGCCGCCCGTCAGCCACGGCGGCATCGCCTCGAGCACCGCCCGGCGGCCCACGAGCACGCCGATGCCCATTGGCCCGCACATCTTGTGGCCGCTGGCGGCGTAGAAGTCCACCTCCAGCGCGTCCACGTCCACCCGCAGGTGCGGCGCGGCCTGCGCGCCATCGCACACGCTCACCGCGCCCGCCGCCCGTGCCATCGCCGCGATCTCGCGCACCGGCGCGATCGTCCCCAGCACGTTCGACACGTGGTGGAAGGCGACCACCCGCGTGCGCGCGCCGAGCAGCGACTGGAGGTGGTCGAGATCGATGTGGCCGTCCGCCGTCAGCTCGCACACGCGCAGTCGGGCGCCGCGCTCCAGCGCGAGCTGCTGCCACGGGACGAAGTTCGCGTGATGCTCGGCGGCGGTGACCACGATCTCGTCGCCGGCCCCCACCGCGGCGCGTCCCCACGCGAGCGCCACCAGGTTCAGCGACTCGGTGGTGCCGCGCGTGAAGATCAGCGTGTCGGGATCCGCCACGCCGAAGAAGCGCGCCACGCGCTCGCGCGCGCCCTGGTACCGGTCGGTGGCCCGCACGGACAGCGCGTACGCGCCACGGTGCGGGTTCGCGTAGTCGTGCTCGTAGAACTCGCGGATGGCATCGAGCACCGCCCGCGGCTTCTGCGCCGTGGCCGCCGAGTCGAGGTACACGAGCTCGGGATGCGCCGCCAGCAGGGGGAACGCCTCGCGGCCGACGAGCGGCGTCATCGCCGACGCTCCCCCACCCACACCACGCCGTCGTCGACCGCCACGTGGTAGACGGGGAGGGGCTCGGTGGCCGGGAACCGGCACACGGCGCCGGTGCGGCAGTCGAACACCGCGCCGTGCCAGGCGCACTCGATCCGCCCGCCGGGGAGCAGCACGCCCTCCGACATGGCGAACTCCTGGTGCGTGCAGACGTCGCTCATCGCGTACACCGTGTCTCCATCACGCGCGAGGCAGATCCGCTCCCCGTCCTCCAGCGTCACCGCGTGCAGCCCGCGCTCCGGCAGCTCCTCCAGCCGAGCCGCGTACCGCATCGGGGCGCGGGGCGCGGGGCGCGCCGTCACTGGCCGAACCGCTCCATCGTCGCCTGCTCCAACGACCGGCGGACCGGCTCCAGCTCGATCGCCTCCAGCACACCGGCGGCGAAGGCGTAGGTGAGGAGCTTGCGCGCGTGCTCGGCGCCGATGCCCCGGCTCTTCATGTAGAAGAGCGCGAGCTCGTCGAGGCGCCCCACCGTGGCGCCGTGCGTGCACTTCACGTCGTCGGCGAAGATCTCGAGCTGCGGCTTCGTGTCCACGCGGGCGCGCTCGGACAGGAGCAGGTTGTTGTTCTCCTGCTTGCCATCCGTCTTCTGCGCCTCGGGGCGCACGTAGACCTTGCCGTTGAACACGGCGTGCGACTCGCCCGAGAGGATCCCCTTGTAGACCTCGCGGCTGAACGTGTTCGGCTTCGCGTGCTCGATGCGCGTCTGGTGGTCGATGTGCTGGGTACCGTCGGTCATGTACAGCCCATCGAGCGTCGCGCCGCTCCCCTCGCCGTCGAGCACGGTGTAGACGTTCGTGCGCGCCAGCGCTCCGCCCGTGGCGAAGGAGAAGGAGATGAAGTGACTGTCCCGCTCCTGCCGCGCCTCGATGGTACCCACGTGGAACGCGCTCGGCGCCTCCCGCTGCAGCTTGAGGTGCGTGAGCGTCGCCCCCGCGCGCACCACCGCCTCGGTGACCGCGTTCGTGAAGTACGCCGCGTCGCCGAGCGACACGTAGCTCTCCACCACCGTCGCCTTCGCGTGCGGCTCGGCCACGATCAGGATGCGCGGGTGCATCACGCGCCCCGCGCCCTCGCCGGTGGCGACGAACAGCAGGTGCACCGGACGGTCCACCACCACGTCCGCGCCGAAGCGGAGCACGGCGCCGTCGTACATGAACGCCGTGTTCAGCGCCGTGAACGCCGCGCCGCGGAAGTCCGCCACGCGCCCGAGATGGCGCTCCAGGAGCGCCGGATCATCGCGCCACGCCTGCGCCAGGTCCGTCACCGACACCCCGGCAGGGAGCGCCGCCCCCGAGGACAGCGCCGGCGCGTAGCGGCCGTTCACGAACACGAGCTGGATCCAGTCCGTGGCGCCGAAGCCGAAGGGAGCCACGTCCGCCGCCGTCAGCGCCACCTCCGCCGCCGGCGCCGGGAGGAACTCCCGCTCGGCGATCGGCGACACGCTGGTGAAATGCCAGTCCTCGTTCTTCGGCGTCGGAAAGCCGAGCGCGTTGAAGCGCTCGATCGCCGCGCGGCGCATCGGGACGAGCCACGCCGGACCCGCCCCGCCGCCGTTGGCCGCGAAGGTGGCGAAGTCCCGCACGTACGTCTGTGTCACGCCACTGCCTCCTGCTGCTCCTCGATCCAGTCGTATCCCTTCGCCTCCAGCTCGAGCGCCAGCTCCTTGCCGCCGGACTTCACGATCCGGCCGCCGGCGAGCACGTGCACGAAGTCGGGGACGATGTGGTTGAGCAGCCGCTGGTAATGCGTGACCACGATCGTCGCGTTGTCGGGGCGCTTGAGCTTGGTCACCCCCTCGGCGACGATCCGCAGCGCATCGATGTCCAGCCCGGAGTCGGTCTCGTCGAGAATCGAGAGCGTGGGCTGCAGCACCGCCATCTGGAGGATCTCGTTCCGCTTCTTCTCCCCGCCGGAGAAGCCGGTGTTCACGGAGCGCTCGAGCATCTGCGGGTCCATGTCCACCACACGGAGCCGCTCCTCCATGATGTCCAGGAACTCGAGCGGATCCGCCTCGGGGAGCCCGCGCGCCTTGCGCACCTCGTTGTACGCCGTGCGCAGGAAGTACGCGTTCGAGACGCCGGGGATCTCCACCGGATACTGGAAGGCCATGAACAGCCCCGCCTGCGCGCGCTCCTCCGGCTCCATCTCCAGCAGGTCCTTCCCCTGGAAGGTGATCGACCCGCCGGTGACCGTGTACGCGGGATTGCCGGCGAGCACCTGCGCGAGCGTGCTCTTGCCGGAGCCGTTCGGCCCCATCACCGCGTGCACCTCCCCCGCGTTCACGGCGAGACTGATCCCCTTCAGGATCTCCTTCTCGCCGACGGTGGCCCTCAGGTCGTGAATTTCGAGCAGAGACATATCGGTAAAGTGAGTCGGTGAGTCGGTGAATGGGCCGGCGGCGACGCCGCCGGCGGCCTGCCGGTGCGCCGGGGGCGGCGCGCCGGCATCAGCCGACGCTGCCTTCCAGCGTGATCCCGAGCAGCTGCTGCGCCTCGAGGGCGAACTCCATGGGGAGCTCCTTGAAGACCTCCTTGCAGAAGCCGGCCACGATCATCGACACGGCGTTCTCCTTGGAGATCCCCCGCTGCTGCAGGTAGAAGATCTGGTCCTCGCCGATCTTCGACGTGGACGCCTCGTGCTCCACCTGCGCGCTGTTGTTCGCCACCTCGATGTACGGGAACGTGTGCGCGCCGCAGCGGTTCCCGATCAGCATCGAGTCGCACTGCGTGTAGTTGCGCGCGCCCTCCGCCCTGGGACCCACGTACACGCGCCCGCGATAGCTGTTGTTCCCCTGGCCCGCCGAGATCCCCTTCGAGACGATCGTCGAGCGCGTGTTGCGCCCCAGGTGCAGCATCTTCGTGCCCGTGTCCGCCTGCTGGTGGTTGTTCACCACCGCCACGGAGTAGAACTCGCCGACGGCGTTGTCCCCCTGCAGGATCACGCTCGGGTACTTCCACGTGATCGCCGAGCCGGTCTCCACCTGCGTCCACGAGATCTTCGCGTTCTCGAACGCCTTCCCGCGCTTGGTGACGAAGTTCAGGATGCCGCCCTTCCCCTCCTCGTCCCCCGCGAACCAGTTCTGCACCGTGGAGTACTTCACGGTCGAGTCACGGAGCGCCACGAGCTCCACCACCGCCGCGTGGAGCTGCTGCGTGGAGCGCTTGGGCGCGGTGCACCCCTCGAGGTAGCTCACGTACGCCCCCTCGTCGGCGATGATCAGCGTGCGCTCGAACTGCCCCGTGTTCTCGGCGTTGATGCGGAAGTACGTGGACAGCTCCATCGGGCAGCGCACCCCCTTGGGCACGTACACGAACGAGCCGTCGCTGAACACCGCCGAGTTGAGCGCGGCGAAGAAGTTGTCGCTGTACGGCACCACGGAGCCGAGATACTTCCGCACGAGCTCGGGGTGCTCGCGCACCGCCTCGCCGAACGAGCAGAAGATGATCCCGAGCTTCGCGAGCTCCTCCTTGTACGTCGTCCCCACGGACACGCTGTCGAAGACGGCGTCCACCGCCACGCCGGCGAGCACCTTCTGCTCGCTCAGCGGGATGCCGAGCTTGTCGTACGTCTCGCGCAGCTTCGGGTCCACCTCGTCGAGGCTCCCGAGCGGCTTCTTCGTCCGCGGCGCGGAGTAGTAGACCTGGTCCTGATAGTCGATCGGCGCGTAGTGGACGTTCGGCCAGTGCGGCTCGGCCATGGTGAGCCACCGGTGGTACGCCTTCAGGCGCCACTCGAGCAGCCACTCGGGCTCCTGCTTCTTGGCCGAGATGAGACGGATCGTCTCCTCGCTCAGCCCCGCCGGGATCGCATCGGCCTCGATGTCGGTGACGAAGCCGAACTTGTATTCCTTGTTGACCAGCGTCTCGATCGTGCTGCTCATCCGTTCTCCTTGTTCGCCAGAGCCGCCTCCGGAGTGAACCGGACGCGATACCCGCATGTGCCGCACCCGCCGAGAATGTGCGAGCGACGTTCCACCTCCGCGCCGAGCGCGCCCGCCAGGAACCGCTCCTCGGCGGAGCAGATCTCGGGGAAGCGCTCGGCCACCGCGCGAATCACGCAGTTGTGCTCGACCAGCGCGGCGCCATCCTCGGCGCCGTGCGACTCCGCCATGTAGCCTTCGTCCGCCAGCGCGCGCGTGACCACGGCGAGACGCTCTTCCGGCGTCGCGCCGGCGAGCAACGGCTCGAGCCGACGCCCCAGCGCGTCGAACTGCGACTCGAGCATCGCCACCGCCGCATCGCGCCCCAACCGCTCGCTCACCTGCTCGAGCACCTGGAGGAGCGTCTCCTCGTATCGGTGCGGGAAGAGCGCCTCGCCCGCGGCGCTCAGCCGGTAGGCGAACGCGGGCGCGCCGATCCCCCGGCGCTCGCGCTCGTACTCCACCAGCGCTTCCGCTTCCAGCTCCTTCAGGTGGTGGCGCACGGCGTTGAGCGATGTATGCAGGCGCGCCGCGAGCTGCGTGGCGGTGAGCCGCCCCGCGCGCTTCAACTCTATGAGAATCGCCGCCCGGGGTCCTTTCTGCCCGAACGGCGTCCGCGACACCTCTCGCTGCAATACCACTGAACGCTCCGTCACGATGACGGAATCCTAAGTGAAACTATCGGGATTGTCAAGTTAATACGACATTATTGGTGCGAATCTAAAATAAATTACGGCAAGAACTTACGCCGCCATATGGCGTCCCGGGCCCCGATGCGGCGAGGGGGCGCGGCATCGGCCGCGCCCCCTCGTTCTCCGGACCGCGTGGCGCGGGGCGGTCAGCTGCGCAGCACGAGGTACGCGACGATCACCACCACCGCGAAGCCCGCGCCGACGAGCCACTTGAGGAGCGCCGCTCGGCGGCGGCGCTTTCCGGGAAAGCGCCCGAGCTCGGCGGTGACGGCGTTCTGGGCGAGGATGGTGTTCTTGCGGCTGAAGGAATCGTCCGCGTGGTCCTCGAACTGGACGGAGCGGATCCCCGGCGGGAGCGGCGCGCGCGTGAAGGTGAAGAGCGTGTCGCCGATGGCGATCTGGTCCCCCTCCACGAGCATGCGCGGCGTGGTCACCGGCTGGCCGTTGATCTTCGTTCCCGAGGAGCCCATGGAGTACAGGACGTACTCTCCCCCCTCGGAGCGGACGTCGGCGTGGAAGCGCGAGACGGTGGGGTCCTTGAGGACGATGCTGCAGCCGATCTCGCGGCCGATCTGCACCACGCGCTTGCGGAGCGTGTACCCCTTCCTGGCGGTCGCATCGACGAGCAGCGCGGGGACGGGCTCTCCGGCGGGCTCCGGACGTGGCGAGTCGCGTCCGGCGAGGAAGATGAAGCGGGTGGAACCGGCGGCGATCACGTCGCCGGACGCGAGCGTGGTGCCTTCGGCGGGCGCCTGCCGTCCGTTGAGCACGACGACGTTCTGCGCGGATGCGGGCACGACGCGGGCCGTTCCGTCCTGCGTCTCGATGCGAAAATGGCGCGCCGCGAGATCGCGCCCCTGGATTCGCCACGTCGCCTGCGATCCGCTACCGACGACGAGCTCGCCGTTCAGCTCGCGCGGATTGTTTTCGAGGTCGGGACTGCCTTCCAACTCCAGAAAGGGCATCTGTCGTTCTCCAATTCGCCTGGCGGCATCGACCGCGCCGCCGCGCGCGAGATCATCCCCGTCGCGATCGGGCGGCCGCGCATCGGGCGGCCGCTCATGGTATAACGCGCGATCCGCCGGGGTGGCAACATCGCCGCGGCGAGCGCGGCGTCCCCCATTCGGGGGTGCGCGGCGCGCGCGAGCACGCCGCTGGCGTTGAGCATACGCGCGCGACGGGTCATCTTGCCAGCATCCCGCGTGAAACAGCCGTCCCCAGCCGTTCGTCCTTCCCGCGATGTTCACCGATCTCCCGCGCCCACCGGCGCTCCGTCCCGTGCTCCTGGTTCTGGTCGTGCTCGCCGCCGCCCTCGTGGCGGGGTGCAGCGCGTCCGGCGCATCGACGATGCTGCGCGCCGACTCCGACTCGCTCGACATCCCCGCGTTCGACACGCTGACGGTGCGCGAGGTGGCGGACACGGCGCGCCACACTCGCGCGACGACCGCGCACGAATCGGCGCCGCGGCTCGACGCGCGCGCGGAGGCGATGGGCGCGACGATGACCTTCCTCGCCCGCTTCCAGAACGCGTTCCTCGCGGCGGGGCGGGGGAAGCGCGTGCTCGTGGACCTCGGGCGCATCGGCGCGAAGGTGAAGACGCCGGAGGACCGGCACGCCTTCCAGGCCGCGGCCGCCGCGCTCTCGCCGGTGCGCGTGGGTGACCGCTTCCGGATCCACGGTCCCTGGGGGAGCGACGACGCGGTGGTCACCGGGTACGACGTGTGGAACGGGCGGATCGTGGCCACGCTCGAGGTGCCGCCGCTCCTCGACTCGCTGGCGCGCGCGAAGGCGCCGCTGGTGGCGCTCGCGACGCGCGCCGACAGCGCCGAGCCCGCGGCGGTGGACAGCTGCGCCCGGGACAGCGCGAGCGGCACGCTCGCCGCGCGGCTCCCGGCGTTGCGCGACTCGCTCGGCCGGGTGGCGGACGCCGACACGGCGGGCTTCCCCCCGCGCCTGGCGTCGAAGCGGCGCGTGGAGGTGACGGAGGCGGTCGGGTGCTTCGGGCCGGGGCGGGCGCTGCTGTTCGCCACCACGGTGGGTGGCGCGTACGAGCAGGTGCGCGAGCGCGCGGTGCTGGTGGACACGGCGGGGACGGTGATGCCGCTGCGCGTGAGCGATCTTCGCTTCAAGGCGCACCAGGCGCTGCGCGCGCTCGACGCGGACGGCGA
Source organism: uncultured Gemmatimonadota bacterium (assembly GCA_946479015.1). The sequence goes on from CAMLEQ010000039.1 coordinate 13,963, forward strand.
CGGCGTGGACGACATCGCCGCGCTCGGGCACGCCGCGCGCACGGGGGGGACGGTGCTGCTGCGGCTCGATCCGGAGAAGCGCCGGCTCGACTACATCGTGAGCGGCTTCGCCTGGGAGAACTACTGACCGCGCGATGCGCCTGCTCCTGCTGAGCAACTCCCGCGACCAGGCGGGACGCTACCTGCACCACCCCCGCGAGGCGATGCGCGCGCTGTTCGGTGACGCGATCCGCACCGCGCTCTTCGTGCCGTACGCCGGCGTGACGATCTCGTGGGACGACTACCTGGCGCGCGCGGCGGCACCGCTGGCGGCGGTGGGGTGCACGCTCGAGTCGGTGCACCGCGCGGCCGACCCAGTGCGCGCCGTGCACGACGCGCGAGCGATCGTCGTCGGGGGCGGCAACACCTTCCACCTGCTGCGCACGTTGTACGACGTGGGGCTGCTCGACGCGATCCGCGAGCGCGTGCGCGCGGGGGTGCCGTATCTCGGATGGAGCGCGGGCGCGGTGGTGGCCTGTCCCACGATCCGCACCACGAACGACATGCCGATCGTCGAGCCGCCGAGCCTCGATGCGCTCGCGCTCGTGCCCTTCCAGATCAACGCGCACTACACCGACTGGCACCCGCCCGGTCACCAGGGGGAGACGCGCGCCGAGCGCCTGAGAGAGTTCCTCGCCGCGAACCCGGGGCGCCGCGTGGTCGGACTCCCGGAGGGAAGCATGCTCCGGCGGGAAGGGAACAGGCTCGAGCTGCTCGGCGAGGCGGGGGCGAAGCTGTTCGAGATCCGGGAGGAGGGGGTGGAGCTGAGGGAAGGAGATGTTGGGTTCTTGTTGGGGGATGGTGTGTAGTCGCTAGACCACCAGACAACGCGTGTGGCGTGTGGGGAACTGACGGGAAGAGGAGGGAGGTACGGCGCGTGTAGGCTCGGCTGTAGAGAGAGTCCGCCTACATCCCGCCCTACGCGCGCTCTACCTGGCTCCTCTCGCCTACCACCGCCGTCTACACGCCACACGCGTT
>CAMLEQ010000040.1 GCA_946479015.1 uncultured Gemmatimonadota bacterium
AGGCTCGGCCATAGGTGAGCTCTCTCTACATCCCGCCCTACACGCGCTCTACCTCGCCCCTCTCTCCGTCAGTTCCCCACACGCCACACGCGTTGTTCGGTGGTCCAGCCACTATGTCCTACGCCCCCCCATTGACTCCGAGGTTCTTGACCAAGAACGCAATCTCATCCGCCGCCAGATCGATCATCTTCGACGTCGGCTTCCCCGCGCCGTGGCCGGCTTTCGTCTCCACCCGGATCAGCACCGGCGCCGGCCCGGCCTGCGCGGCCTGGAGCGCCGCGGCGAACTTGAACGAGTGCCCCGGCACCACACGGTCGTCGTGGTCCGACGTCTCGACCATCGTCGCCGGATAGCGCGTACCCGGGTGGATGTTGTGCAGCGGCGAGTAGCGCAGCAGGTACTGGAACTGCGTCGAATCGTCGGACGAGCCGTACTCCGCCGTCCACGCCCAGCCGATGGTGAACTTCTGGAAGCGCAGCATGTCCATCACCCCCACCGCGGGGATCGCCGCGGCGAACAGCTCCGGCCGCTGCGTCGTCACCGCGCCCACCAGCAGGCCGCCGTTCGAGCCCCCCTGGATCGCGAGCTTCGCCGGCGACGTGTACCGCTTCTCGATCAGGTACTCGGCGGCGCCGATGAAATCGTCGAACACGTTCTGCTTCCGCTCGAACATCCCCGCCTCGTGCCACGCCTTCCCGTACTCGCCGCCGCCGCGCAGCGTCACCACCACGTAGATCCCCCCTCGCTCCAGCCACACGAGCCGGCTCGCCGAGAAGCTCGGCGTCACCGGAATGTCGAATCCGCCGTAGCCGTACATCAGCACGGGGTTCGTCCCGTCCAGCCGCACCCCCTTCTTCGCCGTGATGAACATCGGCACGCGCGTGCCGTCCTTGCTCGTGAAGAACGCCTGCGTCGTCTCGTACTGGCTCGCGTCGAAGTCCAGCCGCGCCGCCCGGAACGGCGTCGTGGCGCGCGCCTTCACGTCGTACCGGTACACGGCACGCGGCTGCAGGAACGACACGAAGTCGTAGAACATCTCCGGTTCGTCCGGCTTGCCGCTCACCCGCTCCACCGTGCCCAACCCCGGCAGGTCGAGCCGGCCCACCGGCTGCCCGGTGAGGGCGAAGAAGCGCACCTGCGAGCTCGCGTCGTGCAGGTAGTTCGCCACGAACTGCCCGCCGATCAGCGACACGCTCCGCAGCACGTCGCGATCCTCCGGGATCACCGTGCGCCAGTCGCGCCGGCGCGGCTGGTTGATGTCGATCGCGATCACCCGGCCGCGTGGCGCGGCGAGATCGGTGTGGATGAAGAACACCGGTCCCCAGTTGTCGATGAACGTGTACGACGCGTCGAACGCATCGAGCAGCGTCACGATGGGGTTCCCGACCTTCGGCTTGCCGGGGTTGTCCAGGTCGATGAAGTAGAGCTGGTTGCGCGTGTCCGTCCCCTTCGAGAGGGAGAGGAGCGCGTAGCGGCCATCGTCGCTCACCTGCGCCGACACCAGCCAGTCGGGCTGGTCGGGGCGGTCCCAGATCAGCTCGTCCTCCGACTGCGGGCGCCCAACGCGATGGTAGTACAGCTTCTGGTTCTTGTTCACGTCGAGCATCGCGTTCCCCGACGTCGGCGCCGCGTAGCGCGAGTAGAAGAAGCCGCGCCCGTCCTTCGTCCACGCGATGTCGGAGAACTTCACCCACCGCAGCACGTCGGGGAGATCCTTCCCGCTCCGGATGTCGCGGACGTGGATCTCCTGCCAGTCGGAGCCGCTCGACGAGAGCGCGTACGCGAGATAGCGCCCGTTCTCCGACACATCCCACGCGGAGAGCGCCACCGTGCCGTCCGGCGACAACGTGTTGGGATCCAGAATCGCGACGGGCTTCTCGCCCAGCTTCCGCTGCGCGTAGAGCACGGCCTGGTTCTGCAGGCCGCTGTTCTCCGCGAACACGTACAGACCGCCGCGCTTCACCGGGACCCCGTACTTGGGGTAGTTCCAGAGCGTCGTGAGGCGCGACCGGATCGCGTCGCGCTCGGGGATCGAGGCGAGATAGCTGGAGGTGAGCGCGTTCTCCTCCTCCACCCAACGCTTCGTCTCGGGCGCGTCGGTGTCCTCGAGCCAGCGGTACGGATCGGACACCTTCACGCCGTGATAGTCATCCACCTGCTCCACGCGGCGGGCATCGGGATATTCGATGGGCGCGCTGGAGGGGGCTGATTGGGCGGCGACGCTTCCGGCCACGCCGGCCGCGGCGAGCAGCGCGAGCGCTCCGGACGAGCAACAGCGGCTCATGAGTCACGGGGTTGGGGATGACAGGGGTGCCGTACGAGACGGCCCCGGCAAATCTAGCGCGACCCCATCGGGTGGCGTGAGAGCCGCCGCGCGACGCAGGCGAGCCCACAGGAGCACGCCGGCCAACGCGCCCGCCAACGCGCCCCCCCACTCCCACCACGCCGCCGCGCGCTCGCCGGCGAGCGGCCCCGCCGCCGCCAGCGCGAGCGCCGCCGCCGCCACCATCGCGCCCCCCGTCTCCCGGCGCTCCCGCGCGACACGCGCGCCCCAGTACCCGAGCGGGAGGAACAGTCCCGCGAGCCAGAGGGCGCTGAGCCACGGCGTCTCGGGACCGAATGCGTAGTCGAACGGCAGAAAGAAGCTCCACCCGAGCCCCGGGGTGAGTGGGACGCGCCACTCCCGTCTCACGCCGCCCCTCTCCGCCTCGGCCACGAGCGAGCGATCCACCACGCCCCCACGCACGGTCATCGCGCCGCCGTCTCCCCATCCCATCCCCCCGCGCCCGGCGGAGAACGCGCCGCGAAGGCGGATCGCCGGATTCCGCACCAGCGACCTCGCCGCGTTCGTGCGAATGGAGAACACCAGATCGGCCCCCTTCTGCCCGAGCAGGAAGATCTCCGTGCGCTGCCAGTCGAACACGCTCACGATGGGCGCGATCCGCTCCGTGCGCCCGCCGGGGATCACTTCCGCCGTCACCAGCGCGGAGTCGGAGAGCAGCAGCGACCGGAACGCGCCGCTGTTCCCCATCGCCCCCCGCGGGAAGGGGAAGCTCCCGACGGACGAGCGCACGAGCGTTCCCGGGAAGCGGTCCATGTAGAGCAGCTCAGGCTTCCACTGCCCCCAGTAGATGGTGTGCGGCAGCGACGTGCGCTCTCCCCACGATGTGGCGGCGAGCGCGATCGCCACCCCCGCCAGCCACCACCATGCGACGCGACGCGCCTCCGGCACCGCTGGGAAGACCAGCGCGCGCCACCGCTCGGCGAGCACGATCCCCACCGCACCACCTGCCGAGTTCGTGAGGAGGTCGCCGAGGCTCGCGTCGCGCCCCACGATCACGTGCCACTGCAGGAGCTCGATCGCCAGGCTCGTCCCCGCCGCGATCGCGAACGCCCGCCATCTCGGTACCCCGGCCAGGCGCAGGCCGAAGGCGAACGGGATGAACAGCAGCACATTCAGGATGATATCTTGGACTCCGAGCCCGCCGCAGATCACGCACAAGCTCGCCGGGCTCGGTGGGCCCCCCGGTTCGGGGGTGAGCGTCATCGCCGCGATGAACAGGAGTCCGGCGACGGCAATGGCATGCCCTGTCCTTCGTTGTTGTGTCAATGCAACATTCCGTGGCATCTGTTGGAATCGTCCTCGCGGCGCCAGCCCCGGCCGCCCCGCCGACGGCGGTTGGAGCGGCGCAGGCAATCTACGTGCGCGCTCCGGTGGGCGTGGCGTCTGGCACCGTAACTGCAAGTGCGCTCGGCCGACCATGACCGGCAACACAGAAGAGCCGACGGAGCGCCAATCGATGACCGTGCCACTGCGCTCGTCGCTGGAACACGTTTTTTCCGTCGACGTGGAAGAGTACTTCCAGGTCGGCGCCTTCGAGCACGTCGTGTCGCGGCAGCAATGGGATTCGTACCCCAGCCGCCTCGATCTCGGCATGGACCTGCTGCTCGAGATGCTCGCCCGCCACGGCGCCACCGGCACGTTCTTCACCCTCGGCTGGATCGCCGACCGCCATCCGCTGCTCGTGCGGCGCATCCACGAGGCCGGGCACGAGGTGGCCTCGCACGGCTACTGGCACCGTCGCGTGGACACCCTCACGCCGCGCGAGTTCCGCGATGACGTGCGGGCATCCAAGGCCGTGCTGGAGGACGCGTGCGGCGCTTCCGTGCTCGGCTTCCGTGCCCCCAACTTCTCCATCAAGCCCGGCTGCGAATGGGCGTTCGACGTGCTGCTCGAGGAAGGGTACCGCTACGACTCGAGCCTCTTCCCGATTCGCCGGCCGGGGTACGGCTACCCCGCCGCGCCCCCGGTGCCACACCTGATTCACCGCCCGCCGGGGACGTTGTGCGAGCTCCCGATGGCCACCACGATGCTGCGCGGCATGCGCATCCCCGCCGCCGGGGGTGCCTATCTGCGCCACTTTCCCTTCGGGGTCATCCGCCGCGCGTTCCGCGAGCACAGCGAGACCGGCATTCCCGCGACTTTCTACATCCATCCGTGGGAGCTCGATCCGGAGCAGCCGCGTCTCCCCGTGCCGTGGCACGCCCGCGCCAGGCACTACGGCGGCCTCGCGCGCACGGTGCCGCGCCTCGAGCGCTTGCTCGGCGAGTTCCGGTTCACCTCCGCCGCGCGGTCGCTCAAGCTGCGCCCTCCGGTGCGCCCGCTGGGCGCCCGAGTGTCGAACGCCGCCGACTGACATGCGCGTAGGCACGTTCGCCGGCGCGGCGGGCGAGTGGGATGCGCTCGCGCGCTCGTCCCCGGGATTCACGCACTTCCACCTGCACGGCTGGAAGGGCGTCATGGAGCGCGTGTTCGGCCACGAGTGCATCTACCTCGAGGCGCGCGATGACGCCGGCCGGCTCGCCGGCGTGCTCCCTCTCGTGCGCGTGAAGAGCGTGATGTTCGGGCACTACCTGGTGTCCATGCCGTTCCTCAACTACGGCGGTCCGCTCGGCAGCGATGCGGCCGTGCGCGCGCTCGCCGACCGCGCTGGCGCGCTCGCCGCCGCGGACGGCGTGCGGCTGCTCGAGCTGCGGAGCCGCATCCCGCTCCCGCTCGATCTCCCGGTGTCGCACCGGAAGATCACCGTCGTGCTCGATCTCCCGAACGATCCTGGCGTGCTCTGGAAGCGGCTCGACGCGAAGGTGCGCAGTCAGGTGCGTCGTCCGCAGAAGGAGGGGATCACCGTGCGCTTCGGCGCCGATCAGGTGGCGCCCTTCTTCGAGGTGTTCGCCCGCCACATGCGCGATCTCGGCACGCCCACGCAGCCGCTCCGTCTCTTCGAGACGATCGCCGAGGCGTTCCCGGAGGACGCGTGGTTCGGCTGCGCGTACCTCGGCGACCGCGCCGTCGCGTGCGGCTGCGCGTTCCGCTGGGGGAACGAGCTGGAGATGACCTGGGCGTCGTCGCTCGTGGAGGTGAAGCGGCTCGCGCCGAACATGCTGCTCTACTGGAGCTTCATGGAGCGCGCGATCGGCGAAGGGATCGAGCTGTTCAACTTCGGCCGCTGCTCTCCCGGCGCGGGAACCCACCGGTTCAAGCTGCAGTGGGGCTCGCGCGACGAGCCGCTCTGGTGGTACGCGCGCGCGAGAGAGGAGGGGACCACCACGCCCTCCCCCGACGATTCCGCGTACGCCTGGGGGCCGCGGCTCTGGAAGCGCCTTCCCACGCCGGTGGCGACGGCGCTCGGACCGCGCATCGTGAGATACATTCCATGATGCTCGGTCGACGGCAGCTTCCCGTCGCATCTCCCGTCAGCTTCCCGTCGCTGGCGGGAGCGGTGTGGCCGGCGCTCGCGCTGCGCGCCGCGCCCCTCGCCGCGCTCGCCGCCGAGCTCCGCGGGCACTTCCAGGCGCGCCAGTTGGCGCTCACGGACAGCGGCACCTCCGCGCTCGTGCTCGCGCTGCGCCTCGCCTGCGGACGTGGGGGCACCGTGGCCTTCCCCGGCTACGCCTGCGTGGATCTCGCCGCCGCCGCACGCTACGCCGACGTGCGGGTGCGGCTCTACGACCTGGATCCGGAGACGCTCTCCCCCGACCTCGCATCGCTCGAGGGTGCGCTGCGGCGCGGGGTGGACGCGGTGGTGGTGGCGCCGCTCTACGGCTTCCCGCAGGACATGCCGGCGGTGGCCGAGCTGGCGAGCCGCTACTGCGTGACCGTCATCGAGGATGCGGCGCAGGGCGCGGGTGCCACGCTGCACGGCCGGCCGGTGGGTTCGTTCGGCATGCTCACGGTGCTCAGCTTCGGGCGGGGGAAAGGGCTGAGCGGGGGGCGCGGTGGCGCGCTGCTGTCGCGCGACGCGCGCTTCGATGACCGGGTGGCGCATCTGGGTCGCGAGATCGGCCGCCCTCGTCCCGGGTGGCGGGAGCTCGCCACGGTGGGGGCGCAGTGGGCGCTCGGCCGCCCGGCGCTCTACGGCATCCCGTCCGCCATCCCGGGGCTGCGCCTCGGAGAGATGGTCTACCACCCCGCGCACGAGCCACGCTCCCTCACGGCGGCGTCGGCGGCGCTCGTGACGCGCGCGCTCGCCCGCGCGCCGCGAGAGCTGTCGGTGCGCCGGCGCACCGCCGCGGCGCTCGCGATGGCCGCGGAGGAGGGGGCCGACGTGCGCGCACCTCGCCCCATCGAAGGGGCCGTCGCCGGCTATCTCCGCTTCCCCGTGGTGGACAGCGGCGGACGGTCGGAGCGCCACGATCTCGGCATCCTGCGCGGCTATCCGCGCACGCTCCACGAGCAGGACGAGCTGCGTCCCGTGCTCCTGCCGGGGGAGCCCGAGACCCCCGGGGCGGTGGAGCTACGCCGCGGCCTCTTCACGCTCCCCACCCACTCGATGCTGTCTCGCGACGACATCGAGCGCCTCGGCGAATGGTTGCGTGTTCCCATCAAGATGCTCATCCCCGGCGCGCGCCCCAGGCGCGGCGCGGAGGACACGTGCCCGAGCATGTGACCGCGGAGGTCCCCGCGGCTCCAGGGGCGCACCCTCCCACCACGGGGACGGCGGTGGGGGAGTACGTGGCGCCGCGGCGCGCGCGGGCGCTCCGCGTGGTCTATCTGTGGGATGCGGACTACCCGTGGGACGTGCGCGTGGAAAAGATCTGCGCCACGCTCGTGAGCGCCGGGCACGACGTGCACATCGTGGCGCGCAACCGCGCCCGCCGACCGCTCGTCGAGCGACTCCCGGAGGGGACGGTGCATCGCATGCCCCCCTGGCACTGGGCCGGGCGCCGGCTCGACACGGCGCTCGGCTTTCCCGCCTTCTTCAGTCCGCGCTGGACCGGGCTGCTCGACCGCACCATCCGGCGCGTGCGCCCGGACGTGGTGATCGGACGCGACCTGCCCCTGGCTCCCACGGCGATCCGCGTGGCGCGTCGCCACGGCATCCCGGTGGTGCTGGACCTGGCCGAGCACTATCCGGCGATGATGCAGATGATCTTCGACACCGGTCGCCAGCGCCCGGCCGACTACGTCGTGCGGAATCCGTCGGCGGTGGCGGCGGTGGAGCGATACGCGCTGCGGCGGGTGGACCGCGTGCTCGTGGTGGTGGAGGAGATGGCGGAGCGCCTGCGCGCCATGGGTGTTCCCGCCGGTCGCATCGATCTGGTGTCGAACACGCCGCCGCGTGCGCGGGCCATGGCGCCGGTGCGGGCCGCTCCTGCCGAGGGGACGGACGATGACGCGCCGTTCACGCTGGTGTACCTCGGCCTGCTCGAGGTGGTGCGTGGCATCACGGAGCTCGTGGAGGCGACCGCGCTGCTCCGCGACCGCGGCGTCCCCGTGCGCGTGCGGATCATCGGCTCCGGGCGGGACGAGTCGCTCTTCCGCGCGCGCGCCGAGGCACTGGGGCTGGCGCCGCCGCTGCTGGAGTTCATGGGGTGGGTGCCGCACCAGCGGGCGATCGAGCTCGTGGCCGAGGCCGACGTGGGCGTGCTCCCGCTCCACGCGAACGAGGCGCTGAACCACACCGTCGCCAACAAGATGTTCGACTACATGGCGGCGGCGCTCCCCGTGCTGACGTCGAGCGCGATCCCGTCCGCGCGGATCGTGCGCGAGACCGGGGCGGGGGAGGTGTTCGAGTCGGGAAGCGCGGTGGCGCTCGCCGATGCGGTGGAGCGGTTGCGCTCGCGGAAGGCGCGGGCGGCGCGCGGCGCCGCGGGAAGAAGTGCCGTGCTGGCGCGCTACCACTGGGAGCGCGACGCGGCGGTGCTGCTCGACTCCGTCGAGCGGGCGGCAAGTGGCGCCGGGCGCGGCGCCGGGCGGTGAGCGGTGCGGCGGTCGGGATCGCTGCACCGATCGTTCCAATCGGGCCGAGTGAGTGGTAGCGAGCTCCGGCGTTGACTGACTACACAGTCAACCCCTCGAAAATCCCACCCGAGCCCGCTGGCCGCTCCGCTTTCCCGGCCCTACTAATACCTGCGTGTTCTCGCCGTGGTGGATCGCGGCGCGCCAACCCCAGGCGCCCGCCCCACCCTCAGCGCCCAGCGGGCGCTCCAGTCGTTCAACCACCAACTTCAATCGCAGCAAGAGGTTAGTGTTCCGTAATCCGTGACCGGGCTCGACCGCCGGTCGTCGGTTGCGGAACGATTCCCGAGCGCAAGTTCACAACCGTACGGCGCGATCGCTGGGCTCCCGGAGCTCACGACAAGGGCAAACCCGCCGAAAGACGGGGACGCAAAGCCTACGAGGCTGCAGCATAGCTCGCTATGCCATGCCGGTCGGGTTGCCGTGGACAACCGAGGTACCCAGCAGTGCGTAGTTCCATTCTCACCCTCGCGGCGCTCTGCGCCGCCGTCGCGGCGTGCTCCGACGTCGCCGGCCCCGATCAAAAGGTCAACCGCGAGCTCTCCGGTTCGACCGCCGCCTCCGTCACCATCTCGCCGAAGGTCGACACGGTCCAGGTGGGCAAGTCGATCACGCTCACCGCCGTCGCGAAGACCGCGGGCGGCACCGAGATCACGGGTGCCACCTTCTACTGGGGGATCACCGACACCAACACCGCCAAGGTCAAGGCGGGGGTGGTCACCGGTCGCAAGGCGGGCACCGTGCAGATCGTCGCCATCTCCGGGCGCGTCTACGGCAAGAGCACCGTGGTCATCACGGCCGCGTCGTCCTCGAACGACTCCGCCGCAGTCTCCGAGAGCACCACGCCCGTCACGAGCGGCTCGCTCTTCTCGGGGTACAGCCCCACGTCGTCGCACTACCAGCACATCCGCACCATGATGACGGACTTCTACTACGCGTGGACGTCCGCCGAGCGTGACTGGGCCGGCAAGCACTACGACGCGGCCATGTCCGGGGCGCGCGATGCGTGGAAGGCGGTCGATCCCTCGGGCGTCCAGATCCCGTACTCGCTGGAGTGGAGCACGGTGGTCCCCGGCCAGCAGGGGGACAACCTGCTCAACGTGTACTACAGCGACATGAAGAGCTGGTACGCGTCGCACACGCAGTACCGCCTCGAGGACGCGTTCCTGCACGTCGCGGGCGCCGCGCGCCGCGACTCCGCTTCCCGCGTCGTCGTCAAGATCTGGGACACCAACCGGTGGCTCATGAACCCCGCCGATCCGGGCAACCGCGCCTATCAGGTCGATCGCTACCGCCGCGGCACCGCCAATACGGAAGGGGCGTTCATCGATGAGGCGGGCTCCGGCGGGATCACCCCCTTCATCAAGAACGTGGCCGAGTTCCCCAACCCGGTCGACTACCAGGCCCCGTTCACCTCGCTGCTCGCGGAGATCCGGCAGGGGATCGGCAACAAGATCCTGATGCTGAACGCCTCCGAGTACCACGCCGACTGGGATCTGGCGAACATTCGCGCCGCGGGCGCGGTGCAGCTCGAGAACTTCAACAACCCGATGTACTCGGGGATGCCTTCGCGCTGGGGGTGGGTCGATCAGCTGCTCGCGGACGGCGTGACGGTGGATCTGGTCCCGGTGTACTCGTCGGAATGGGTGACCAGGCACTCCTCGCTGTACCCCGCGGGTGGCATCTACGCCACGAGCGCGCAGCGCCTCAAGATGTGGGAGCTCTCGAGCTATTACATGTCGGTGGGCGCCACCCCGGATCGCTTCTACCTGACGCTCGAGAACACCTGGGACGCGCCGTACTCCTCGCTCTGGCTCAAGGCGCAGGAGGCGAACATCGGGCACCCGCGCGCGCCGCGCTCCGTCTTCGCCACGGGGACCGATCCGGTCGGCAAGTCGTACACGGTGTACGGGCGGGACTTCGACCGCGCGCTCGTCCTCGTCCGTGGGCAGACCGGCTGGTCCACCCAGTCGTACGGCAGCGAGACCGCGGCGCGCGTGACGCTCCCCTCGGGCGAGCAGTGGCTGCCGCTGCACGCGGACGGCACGCTCGGCGCGCCGGTGACGAGCGTCTCGCTCCGGAACTCCGAGGCCATGATCCTCATCAAGAAGAGCACGATCACCAACTGAGGCGCGCCCGCGCGTCTTCGGTGGTGACAGAGCGCCGGCCTCCTGGGGGAGGCCGGCGCTCTGGCTTTTCGGCGCCCGGTGATCTCGCTCCCGGTGCCGCACATTCTGTGGCATCGGGGCCACACCGCGTACACATTTCAGGCGATTGACGGCGCCGCCTCCCTGGCACTCTATTCGCTATCGCTGCCGACCGGCGGCGCTCGCTCCGGCATGGCGCCCGCGTCACGCCGCCCTGGAGACTAGATGGCTCATCCCGCTGTCGCTCGACCACAACCCGCCCCGCCACGGCCGGCCGCCGTTCGTGCGCTCCCGCCGCTCCGGGCACCCAAACCCGATGCCCTGATGCGGGCGCTCGGGCTGGTCGCGTTCACGTACGTGTGGCGCCTCCAGGATGCCTTCCCGATTCTGGGTCGCATCAAGCTCCCGATCCTCGCCCTTCTGCTGGCGCTCGGGTACTTCGTGACCGCGCGCCACCCCTGGCGCAAGGCGAACAAGCTGCGCTCGCCGATCGTGACGCTGGTGCTCGGACTCCTGCTCGTCATGATCATCGGGATCCCCACCAGCCTCTGGCGGGGACACAGCGCGCAGTTCGTCCTCAAGGAGCACATCCCGAACATCCTGTTCATGCTCTGCATGGCGGCGAGCATCCGCAGCGTGCGTGACGTGGAGTGGTTCGCGAAGCTGAACCTCTACGGCGCGCTCATGTACGCCACGATCGTGAACCTGTTCTTCCACGTCGGCCCGGACGGCCGGCTGGGGGATCTGGTCTACTACGACGCGAACGACTTCGCGCTCGTGATGGTCGCCACGGTCCCGTTCGCGGTGTACTGGCTGCGGCCGGGGAACACGATGCGGCGGCGGCTGTTCGGGCTGCTGGCCCTCGGCATGTTCATGCTCGCGCTGGTGAAGAGCGGCTCGCGCGGCGGGTTCCTCGGCTTCATCGCCGTGATGCTCTACGTGCTCCTCCGCTATCGCGCCATCCCGAGCCGGCTCCGCCTCCTCGCCGCCATCGCCGGCGTGGGACTCGTGGCGGTGCTCGGGACGGACAAGTACTGGAACCAGATGAGCACCATTCTGCACCCGCAGAGCGACTACAACTGGTCGGACCAGGAGGGGCGCATCGAGGTGTGGAAGCGCGGCGTGGGCTACGTGGTGCACAATCCGGTGCTCGGCGTGGGCGTGGGCTCCTATCCGGTGGCGGAGGGAACGCTCTCGGAGATCGGACGCCAGCTGCAGGCGCGCGGTAAGGGCTTCAAGTGGTCGGTGGCCCACAACTCCTTCCTGGAGACCGCCGCCGAGCTGGGCATCCCCGGACTCCTGCTCTTCATCGGAATCTTCGCCGTGACCATCCGTACCATGGCGCGCATCCGGCCGGGGCGGTATTTCGGGCCACTGGTGGGGAAGCGCGAGACGGCGCTCAGTCAGATGCTCACCGGGTCGTTCGTCGGCTACTCGGTGGCGGGATTCTTCGTGTCCGCGGAGTACTTCTCGTACCTGTTCTTCCTGCTCGGGCTCGCGGTGGGACTCGACAAGGTGTTGCGGCTGCAACGCGCGGCGGTGCTCGGCGCCTCGCCGCCGATGATGGGACAGCGCGCGGCGGTGCACCCGGCGGCGGCGCCGGGCGCGCCACCGCTCCCCGTGCCGCGAGGGACGTGAGCCGCACCGCCGCGGGCGCGTCCGCGCGCTCACTTTGCCCCCGCACCACGCTCGGCACGTCATGGATCTTCGCGCACCCGTGAAGTGGGCCGTGGAGCGCGGGCTGCTGCTCACCGGCCTCCCTCGTGCCGCGCGTTGGCGTCGGCGCGGCGAGGTGCTCGTGCTCGCGTACCACGATGTGGTCCCGCACGGTGCCGCGATCTCGGGCGACCGCTCGCTGCACCTGCCGCGCGCGTCCTTCGCGCGGCAGCTCGATCTGCTCATCGCCACGCACGACGTGATCCCGCTCGACGAGGCGCTCGCGCGCGGCGCGCGGCGCGCCTCGCGGCCGAGCGCGGTGATCACCTTCGACGATGCCTATCGCGGCGCGGTGACGGCGGGGGTGGAGGAGCTGGCCGCGCGCGGGCTCCCGGCCACGATCTTCGTGCCTCCGGCGTTCGTGGGCGACGGCGTGTTCTGGTGGGACCTGCTGGCGCGGGATGAGGCGGGGGAGGTCCCTCCCGTGCTCCGCGCCCGCGCGCTCGCGGAGCTGGCGGGGCGCGGCGACCGCATTCTCGAGCGCGAGCGGAGCGCGGCGGCCGATCCCGCGGCCATCCCTCCACACGCGCGCTGCGCGAGCGAGGACGAGCTGCACCGCGCCGCCGCCGCTCAGGGGATCGCGCTGGCCTCGCACACGTGGAGCCACCCCAATCTCGCGGCACTCCCGCCGGAGGAGCTCGACGCCGAGCTGCGCCGTCCGCTCGCGTGGCTGCGGGAGCGGTTCGCCGGCGTGCTGCCGGTGCTCACCTACCCGTACGGCCTCGCCTCTCCCGCCGTCGAGCGCGCGGCCGAGGAGGCCGGTTACGAGGCGGCGCTGCGCATCGAGGGGGGCTGGCTGCCACGCGCGCCGCGCAGCCGCTACGCCCTGCCGCGCCTGGATGTGCCCTCCGGCCTCACGCCGCACGGATTCCGGCTCCGCAGCGCGGGGCTGCTCGGCTGATGCGCGCGCGCCGCGTGCTGGTGACCGACGGCGAGCAGCGCGCGGCGCTCGCCATGGTTCGCTCCCTGGGCCGCGCGGGGCACGAGGTGTGGGTGACCTCCGCGCGGCGCGGGGCGCTCGCCGGCGGCTCGCGCTGGAGCCGCGGCGAGGCGGTGACCGCCGATCCGCTCGCGGCGCCGGAGCGCTTCGCGAGCGACGTGCGCGAGCGGATCGCCGCCTGGCGCATCGACACGGTGCTCCCGGTGAGCGAGCCGGCGTTGCTCGCGCTGCTCCCGGCGCGCGACACGCTCGGAGACGTGCTCTTCCCCTTTCCACCGGTGGAGGTGTTCCGGCGGCTGTGTGACAAGGGGGAGCTGCTGGCCGCCGCGCCGCGCGCCGGGATCGCCGTCCCGGAGCAGCTCGCGCTGCAGTCGCCGCGCGACGCGGCGGCGCTCGACCCCGCCACGCTCGACTACCCGGTGGTGCTCAAGCCATCGCGCTCCGTGGGGGAACATGCGGGGCGGCGCGCGAAGCTCGCCGTGCGGCACGTGGCCGACGCCGCGCAGCTCTCCGTCGCCCTCGCCGAGCTGGGCGACGAGGCCTACCCGTTGCTCGTCCAGCGCCGCATCGTCGGACCGGGGGTGGGAATCTTCCTGCTCCTCTGGGAGGGACGGGTGCTCGCCACCTTCGCGCACCGGCGCATCCGCGAGAAGCCCCCGTCGGGCGGCATCAGCGTCTACCGCGAGAGCATCGCTGCCGAGCCCGCGCTCGTGCAGCGGTCGCGCGCGTTGCTCGAGCAGTTCGCCTGGTGCGGCGTGGCGATGGTGGAGTACAAGCTCGACGAGCGTACGGGCACGCCGTACCTCATGGAGGTGAACGGGAGGTTCTGGGGGTCGCTCCAGCTCGCGATCGACGCGGGAGTGGACTTTCCACGCCTGCTGGTGGACGCCGCCGCCGGCGTGCCGGTACGGCCGGTCGCCGACTACCGCGTGGGGGTGCGCAGCCGGTGGTGGTGGGGGGACGTGGACCACCTGCTCGCGCGCCTGCGCCGCTCGCGCGCCGAGCTGTCGCTGCCGCCCGACGCGCCGGGGCGCTGGCGCGCGATTCGCGACTTCTTCACCGTGCGCGCGCTCGACCGCGAGGAGATCCTTCGCCCGGACGACCCGCGCCCTTTCCTGCGAGAGACGCTGCAGTGGTTTCGCCGATCGTGACCGCCCCCGCTCCGGAGCTGGATGCCGGCTCCGCGCCGCTGCGGGTGGCGCTGATGCTCGAGTCGGATGGACCGGGTGGCGCCGAGGTGATGCTCCTCCAGCTCGCCGAGGAGCTGCGCCGGCGTGGCCATCACGTGCTCCCCGTGGGGCCGGATGATGGCTGCGGTTGGCTCGCCGCGCGATTCCGGGAGCGGGGATTCGAGCCCGCCACGTACTCGCTGCGCCGGCCGATCGATCTGCGCTGCCTCGATCAGCTCACCCGGCTGCTGCGCGTGCGCCGCGTGGACGTGGTGCACAGCCACGAGTTCACGATGGCGGTGTACGGCGCCGCGGCCGCGCGGCGTACGGGCGCGCGCCACGTGATCACGATGCACGGCGGCCGCTACTTCGCCGAGCAGTGGCGCCGCCGCGCGGCGCTCCGCTGGGCGGCGCGGCGTAGCGATGCGCTCGTCGCCGTGTCGGGCGCCACGGCCGAGGATCTGCGGCGCACGCTCGGCCTCGCGCGCGGCGCGGTGACCGTGGTGCCGAACGGGATCGAGTTCCGGAGCGGCTCGCGCGACCGCGTGCGGCGCGAGCTCGGCGTCGCGGATGACGAGCTGCTGATGGTGGCCGTGGGCAACCTGTATCCGGTGAAGGGGCACATGGTCCTCCTGCATGCGCTCGCCTCGTTGCGCGACGCGCCCTCCG